>JAUSBK010000009.1 GCA_030652115.1 Coriobacteriia bacterium
TCTCGTCGCCGACCTTGACCATGCCGCGCTCCACACGGCCGGTCGCGACGGTGCCGCGGCCGGTGATGGTGAAGACGTCCTCGACGGCCATGAGGAACGGCTTGTCGGTCTCACGGACCGGGTCCGGGAAGTAGTTGTCGACCGCGTCTAGAAGCTCCTGGATCGAGCCCTTCCACGCCTCGTCGCCCTCGAGCGCCTTGAGCGCCGAACCGCGAATGACGGGGATGTTGTCGCCGTCGAACTCGTACTCGGAGAGCAGCTCGCGAACCTCGAGCTCGACGAGCTCAAGAAGCTCTTCGTCGTCGACCATGTCGCACTTGTTGAGGTAGACGAGGATGTTCGGCACGCCCACCTGGCGGGCGAGCAGGATGTGCTCGCGGGTCTGGGCCATGGGACCGTCGGTGGCGGCAATCACCAGGATGGCGCCGTCCATCTGCGCGGCACCGGTGATCATGTTCTTGACGTAGTCGGCGTGGCCCGGGCAGTCGACGTGCGCGTAGTGGCGCTTATCCGACTCGTACTCCACGTGCGCGATGGCGATGGTGATACCGCGCTCGCGCTCTTCGGGGGCCTTGTCGATCTGATCGAACGGGGTGAAGTCGGCGAGACCCTTCTCGGCCTGCGTCTTGGTGATCGCGGCGGTGAGGGTGGTCTTGCCGTGGTCGACGTGACCGATGGTGCCGATGTTCATGTGCGGCTTGGTGCGCTCGAACTTCTTCTTTGCCATGTGTCTCCTCCTCCAAAGGACCTGATGCGACCGAGCCGGTCGCGGGTCACGGTCCCGTCTCCGGCCTGCCGAGATCGCGGCGCGATCGCAGCAGCATGGTGTGCTGTCTATTCGTTGCACGTCACGCGCCATGCGCGTTTCCGTGATGATGCCTGGTAGCGGCGACTGGACTCGAACCAGTGACATCACGGGTATGAACCGTGTGCTCTAACCAACTGAGCTACGCCGCCACGACGCCGACATCGCTGCCGACGTGATGACACGTGGAGCCCACAACCGGACTTGAACCGGTGACCTCTTCCTTACCAAGGAAGTGCTCTACCGACTGAGCTATGTGGGCGGAATGACCCCGCGTGCGCGGGGGCGATGATTGCTGGTGGGAGCGCTAGGATTCGAACCTAGGTAGGCGTAGCCAACGGGTTTACAGCCCGTCCCCTTTAGCCACTCGGGCACACTCCCAACAAAAAAAGCCGCACTCTATCACGTTTTCAAGTTGCTTGCCTGGCGACAGGCGAGAGGAATACTACTTCATCGTGAGAAACAGTGTCAACGACTACAACGGTGCCGGGCGTATCCAATGACGCAGTTCACAGATGCGTCGAAGGCGGCGCCGGATCCGCTACCTGACGTTCAGGCGGCTGTAAACGGGCGCGGTCACCGACACGCCCCGGACCGCCGCCTCGAGGTCCGCCATCGGCACGATTCTGTACCAGGCTGACCTGCCGCCTGTGATCACCGGCCTCGGGGTGTACCGCTCATTGGAGCGCTCGAACCACTCGCGCAGTTCGCGCATCGGCACGATCCGAAGCTCGTCACGATCTACGCCGAGCTCCGAGAAGAAGACACCATCGGGGCTTTCCAGCAGCGCTGCGATCTCCCCTTCGGGTCGCGGAATAGCGAGGCGGTAGTAGAACAGCTGGTCTGCGAGTGATGTGAGGACCCAGCCCGGTGTACGCGTCGCGGTATCGGCCATCGACTCGAGCGCGTAGCTGGCCGTGTCCTTCCGGTAGAACGTGAAGTCGCGGTTCGCGATCTTCGCCTCATCACTGCCGAAGTAGTAGTCGACCTTCACCTTCGCGGTGATTCTCGTCGGGCCCTCCAGGCGACGGATGTCGACTCCCGTGCCGTCGGCGCGCATCACGGGTGACAACTCGACGTCGCGAGATCCCGCCTGCTCCAGGTACCGACCGAGGATGCGCTTGCCCACCTCGTGGATGAGCGGCGAACCGGTAAGCAGCATCGTTAGAACTCCCCTTCGGACCGTCAGCGGGCCAGTCGTTCGTCGGCGACGCGCAGCCGACGGCTCAGCACTTCGAGTAGGCGGATGGCGATGGCCGGCATACGCTCGAGCAGCGACTTGAAGTCCCAGCTGGAGAGCATGAGGCAGTGAGTCTCATCGATCGCACGGATGGTGGCCGAACGCGGTGCGTTGTCGAGCAACGACATCTCGCCGAAGAAGTCGCCCGGGCCGAACGCACCAAGTCCCTGACCGTCCCGCTCGATGGCGACGCGTCCCGAAGTGATGAGGTAGAACGCCTGACCAGGCGTACCCTGGGTCACGATGATCTGATCCGGTGCGTACGTGTGCTCCTGGGAGACAGCGAGGATGCTCGCGATCTGCTCGGGCAGACAGCTCTCGAAAATCGGCACCCGGGACAGAAACTCCTCGTTCGTCATGGCAGCCTCCTCCGCACGGTACCTGCGCCCATGCTAGCCCAACGACAGCCTGCGGTGAAGCGCGCTGTGCATCGGCCGCGTGCATGATGCACAATGACCGCAGGTAACGGACCGTCACATCCGCAGGCGGGAGATGCGGTGGCGCTCTTCCTCGGTCTTTATCTCGGCCACGTCCTGGGCGACTTCGTCTTCCAGCCTGGTCGGCTCGTCGTCGCCAAACGACAGCGCCTGAACGCGGTCGTCCTTCATACGGCGATCGTCATCCTGTGCACTGCGCTCGTCTTGTTTGGCTCGCTCAGGCAGACGTGGCCGGCACTCGCACTCGCGGGTGGCGCGCACTTCGCCGTCGAACACCTCACCATCCGCGCCCGCCGGGCGCCCGGGACGTCGAACATCACGGTGTTCCTGCTCGATCAGGCACTCCACGTGGTGTCGCTGGCGATTATCGCGGCCGTCAGTCACGGCTCGCCCGCAACACCTGTGCTCGGGATGTGGGTGGTCACAGTGCGCGAGTTGGCGATTGCGTGTGCCGTCACCACGGTCGCCTTCGGCGGTTCGATCTTGGTGTTCGAGGCACAGGTGGCGCTCGTGGGGAACGCGACCGACCCCGACCCGATACTCGGATTCGACGCCGCCCGCGCATACGGGTTTGCGGAGCGGGGCGGCGCCCTGCTCGCGGCCCTCCTTCTGCCCTCGCCACTCCTGGGTCTCATCGTGTTCGCGCCGAGACTGGGGTTCGCGTCGTTCGGGCCGGCCGAACGCAGACGTTCGCAGCTGGCAGCCCTCGGTGTTGGTCTGGCGCTCTGCGTGGTTGCGTGGACGCTCGTGGGCGCCGTCGGCGCCTGACTGTGAAGGGAACGCACATGGCTCGCTCGCTCGCGCGGAAGAACGAGTTGCTCGCACGCTACCTCGCCGCCGCGATGCTCGCCGCGGTCACCTGGCTCGCACTGCGCGCGATGCCCTTCTACCCGCCCTGGCTCGAAGCCGCGCTCGCGCTCGCGACCGGCGTACTCGCCGCATTCTCGCCCGCCACCGCGTCGCTGCTGTTCGTGATCGTCCTCGCTTTGCCGGTGATGTGGGCCGACCTCATCGCAGGATTGGCGTTCCTCATCGGCGGGCTCATCGCCACGCAGTATCTGAGCATCGGGCGTGCCGGCGGGTTCCTCCTCGCAGTGCTCGGCGTGGCGGCGGTGCCGCTGCATGCCGAGTGGGCGGTGGTGGCAGTCGCCGGCTATCTGCTCGGGCGGGGCAAGGGTGCGCTGACCGGCGTGACCGTGCTGCTGACCGTCGTGGCCGCAGGCATCGCGCTCGGCGCGCCTGTGATCGGCACCGTGGCCACAGGAGGCAGCGCACCGGGGACGGTGGCCTTTGCGGCCTCCCCCGAGGGTGCGCTCGGCTTCGGCTGGCTCGCGCAGGCGCTCGAGTCCGCGGATCCCGGCCGGGCGCTCGACGCCGTGCTTGGGATCGACCGGCCACTACTCGTGGGCGCCCAGGCGCTGCTGTGGGCACTCGCGGGGGCTGTTGGCGCAGCCGTTCGACGGCCAGTGAATCGCGTCGTCGCGTTGGCCGGGCCCGCTGCGGCCGTGATGGTGCTCGCGCTCGGGAGCCTGGCGCTCGATACGGCGTTCGACGGGCCGGTCGCAGCCTCCAGACTGCTCGCGACCGCCGCAGTCTCGCTCCCGCTCGCGCTTGCCGGCACCGCCGTAGCGCTGTGGGTGTTCCCCGAGCGAGCGATCTCCCTCGGCACTGCCACCCCCGCTGCGTCGCGCGACGTGGACGACCTACTGCGCACCATCGCGGCCGCCGAAGACGAACTCGCATCACGGCACAACACCGAGGCCGTCGTCCTCATCACCGACATGAAGTCGTTCTCGGCCATGACCGAGGAGATCGGCAGCGTCGAGTCGGCGAAGATCGTCCAGCGCCACCGCGACCTCCTGCTCCCCATCATCGCTTCGCACCGGGGGAAGGGCGCGCCGACCGGCGGAGACGGCCTGGTCGCTGCGTTCGGTTCAGCCGCAGACGCAGTGGCTGCTGCTGCAGACATACAGGCCGCGCTCGAGGGGTACACCGGCTCAGACCGATCCCCGCACGAGCTGTCGGTGCGCGTGGGAATCGCCTCGGGCGAAGTCGTGCTCGATGCTGCCGGCTGCCCGTTCCTAGGGGGAGCGCTCAACCTCGCCGCCCGCGTGATGGACCTCGCCGACGGCGGACACATCATGATGACGGGCCAGGTGGCGAGCGCGTCCGCACTGGCGCCCGACCGGTTGCATGCTCACGGAGAGTACAAGCTCAAGAACATCGCCGAAGCAGTGCCGGTAGCGGAGTACCTCTGGCGTGAGGGCATCATCGAGCCACAGGAGATCCGCGCCTCGTGAGGCACCACGCTGCCGACGCACAACGGCCCGGGCATCTGCCCGGGCCGCGTGTCATCTGGAGCCGGCGGAGGGAGTCGAACCCACAACCTATCGCTTACAAGGCGATTGCTCTGCCGTTGAGCTACGCCGGCGGCGCGCACCATTGTAGCTGGACGGTTGTAGGAACGGCCAGGTTCTAGCAGGCGTGAACGAGTTCGATCTGGAACTCGATCTTGCGCTTTATGCGCTGCAGCGCGTTGTCGACCGACTTCACGCCACGATCAAGCACCTCGGCCACTTCCTGGTACGACTTGCCGTCGACGTACAGGCGCAGCACCTCGGTCTCGAAGGGTGAGAGCACCTGGAGGAAGCCTTCGCGGATGCTCATCGTCTCCCATGCGGAGATCACGATCTCGGCAGGGTCACAGACCTCGCGTGCTGCGAGAATGTCGGCAAGCACCCGGTCGCCCTCTTCCTCGACCGTGGCCGAGCGGCTGAGTGAGACGTAGCTATTGAGCGGCGAATGCTTCTGCCGCGTGGCCGACTTGATCGCAGTGATGAGCTGGCGAGTGATGCACAGCTCGGCGAACGAACGGAAGCTCGCCTGACGCGACGGGTCGTAGTCGCGGATGGCCTTGTACAGACCGATCATGCCTTCCTGGATGACGTCATCACGGTCGGCACCGGCGAGGAAGTAAGAGCGCGCCTTGCAGCGCACGAATCCCCGGTAGCGTGATACCAGCGCAGCGCTGGCAGCCTCGTCCCCCCGCTGTGCAGCGACGATAAGTGTGAGTTCGTCGCAGCGGTCGAGTCTACGTCGTGAGTCCCCAAGTGTCCTTTGCAATTCGTGTTCCCTCCCACGAAGCCCCCCGGTCTCGAGGGGGAGGAGTGTGGCCAGCGTTCGCCGCTTGTGAATCGCGTTACTTGACGAACACAAACGACGATAGCATCGCGAGGGCCGGTGTCAACGCGTTCCGAGAAGCCTGAACAAGCCTGACCTGCACTACTGGTGTTCGTTAATCATCTTTCTGCATAGATACGTCTCCGCGCACCCACCGTGCAAGCGTCGCCCCGACGTTCGCGTCGATGCGCTCGCTCACGGGAACGCGTCGCGGCACGGTCGTGCTCTCCGAACGGCGCTCGGCCTCCCCCGCCAGCTCGTCGACGAACGTGGCGGCGGAGAGCACCGACACGCTTCCCGAGAATACCGTATCTCGCGTGGCGCCGTCCGAGGTCACGACCACCGCGCGCTCCCCACGCTCGCGGAAGCGGCGCGCAAGGCCTTCGATGACCGTATCGGCCGAGACGCCCGCTTTCGAGAAGATGACCGTGAGCGATCCCAGGTGATGGGGCGCGCCGTCCGAAGCGGGATTCCCCGCGCCGTCGAACACCACGATCGTCCGGGGGCCGCCCTGGGCGAAACCCGCCAGCTCCGCAACCAGTCGCGCCCGCGCAGCATCGAGATCGTCGCTGAGCGCCGGGCCGAGAACCGGGTGCGCGTGGAGCACGTTGTAGCCGTCGATGATGTAGTGGTCGCGGCTCACGCGTCCCGTCTCACCCACTCGAACGCAAGCACGGTCGTGGCCTGCGCGACGTTAAGCGACGAGACGTGGCCGGCAACGGGGATGCGAACGAGGAAGTCACAGCGCTCCCGTGTGAGCCGGGCTAGACCGCTGCCCTCGGCGCCCATGACGAGCGCCAGCCGACCGGCTAGCGGGGCGTCCCACAGATCCTGCTCGCCCCGCTCGTCAGCACCGGCGACCCAGTAGTCCGCGTCTTTGAGTTCCTGGAGCGCGCGGGCCAGGTTGCCCACCTGGACCACCGGCAGATAGGCGGTCGCACCCGCAGACGCCTTGTGGGCGACGGGCCCGACGGACGCGGAACGGTCCTTCGGGATGATGACGGCGTCAGCGCCTGCGACCTCAGCCGAACGGACCACGGCACCCAGATTCCCTGGGTCGGTCACATGGTCGAGGACGACAACGAGGGAGCGCTCGCGACCAGCGGTCGCGCTCGTCACCTCGGCAAGCTCCGTGTAGAGGAAGGGACGCGCGGTCGCCACCACACCCTGGTGGGCGCCCCGCGCGCTCTGGCGGTCGAGCGCCTGTCGCGCGACAGTCTCGATGCGGACCCCCGCGCGGTCGGCCCGCTCGCGGATCTCGTCGAGCACGGAATCGGACCGCAGGCCGTCGGCGATGGCGATGCGCTCGAGCGTAACGCCGGCCCGAAGCGCCTCAAGTACCGCGTTACGCCCCTCGATCAGCTCGCTCATCGCCGCTCTACCCGCGACCGTGGAAGACGACCCGTGCACCCGACGGCGTGTCTTCGATGGTGAATCCGAGGCGCGCGAGCCCATCGCGGACCGCATCGGCAGCGCCCCAGTTACGCTCGATTCGTGCAGCCGACCGCGCCGCGAGCAGGGAGTCGACCGCCGTACGCGTGTCAGGACCCGCATAGCCGGCGAGGTCTCGCGCGAGCTCCAGGACGTCCGGCGGGTACTCGTTCATTTGATCAGCGCCGACGGTGGACACGCCGAGCACGCCAAGCAGGTCGCGAAGTGCGTCGCCGGCCTCATCAAGACGCGCAACGTAGCGTGCGTTGTCGCCGATGCCATGACGCTCCAGGAACGTGTTCAGGATCCGAACCAGGTCGAAGAGCGCCGCGAGCGCACCGGCCGAGTTGAAATCGTCATCCATCGCCTCGGCGAACCCCGCGCGCGCGACGCCGGGCGCTGCCTCCAGTGCTTCGATTGCCGATGGGGTGGCCTCGGTGAGCGCCCCGTTGGCGCGATTGCGCTTGGCCCACTCGAGGTTCCTGAGCGGCGTGACGAGCCGCTCGTACGAGCGCGACGCGTCGTCGAGCCGGTCGGAGGAGAAGTCGAGCGGGCTGCGGTAGTGCGTTTGGAGCATGAGAATGCGCACAACAGGCGCCGGATACTTCTCGAGGACCTCATTCAGCAGCATGAAATTGCCGAGCGACTTGCTCATCTTCTCGGCGTTCACCTGCAGCAGGCCCCCGTGCAGCCAATAGCGCACGAACGGCTCACCGGTCGCGGCCTCGGACTGCGCGATCTCGTTCTCGTGGTGCGGGAAGATCAGGTCGCTCGCACCGCCGTGGATATCGAACGTGAGACCCAGCTCCTGCTCGGACATGACCGAGCACTCGAGATGCCACCCGGGTCGGCCGTCGCCCCACGGGCTGGGCCAGTGCGGCTCGCCCGGCTTGGCGGCCTTCCACAGCGCGAAGTCGAGCGGGTCTTGCTTGCGCTCGTCCACGTCCACGCGCGCCCCCGACTCGAGGTCATCGATGTTGCGGCCCGACAACTTGCCGTATTCGGAGAAGCTGCGGACCGCGAAGTAGACGTCGCCGTCGACCGCGTAGGCGTGACCGCGCTCGATGAGCCGCTCGGTCATCGCGATCATGGCGGGAATCGTCTCGGTGGCCTTGGGTGAAACGGTGGGACGCTCGACGCCGAGCGCGTCCATGGCCTGGCGGAACGCAAGCGTGTAGTCGGTAGCCACCTCGGCGGGACTACGACCCTCTTCGGCGGCACGCGCGATGATCTTGTCGTCCACGTCGGTGATGTTCTGGACGAACCGGACGTCGTACCCCGCGTGCTTCAGGTATCGCCGGATGACGTCGAAGGTGAGAAACGTGCGCGCGTTTCCGATGTGGATGTGGTTGTAGACGGTCGGACCGCAGACGTACATGGCCACGGAACCCGGATCGCGAGGAACGAACTCCTCTTTCGAACGGCTGAGGGTGTTATAGACCCGGATCGTCATCGTCGTCCTCTCCTGCTTCCGGAGCTTCGCCGAAGACGGCCGTTCCGGCCTCGGCGCTCAAGTCCTCGTCCCGCGCGAGCCGTGCTTCGAGGCGGTCGATGCGGCGCGCCGTCGAGCGGTACATCTCCACGATCGGGTCGGGCAGGTCCTCGTGATGGAGGTCGACCACATCGACCCGCTGGCCTTCGCGCACCACGACCCGGCCCGGAATACCCACGACCGTGCATGTCGCAGGCACGTCCGCGATCACGACCGCGCCGGCGCCCACACGGGAGCCGCGACCGATCACGATGTTGCCGAGTACCGTGGCCCCAACGCCGACCACGGCGAAGTCCTCGATCGTGGGATGCCGCTTGCCGTGTTCCTTGCCCGTACCGCCGAGCGTGACGCCCTGATAGAGCGTGACGTCGTTGCCGATGATGGTCGTCTCGCCGATGACCACGCCCATGCCATGATCGATGAAGAAACGATCGCCGATGACCGCGCCGGGGTGGATCTCGATCCCCGTCCGTCGGCGCACCAGCTGACTGATGTAGCGCGCAAGCCATGTGTGGCCGGACCTGTGCAGCCGATGCGTCACGCGGTGCCACCATACCGCCCACAGACCCGGGTAGTTGGTGAGCGCCGAGAAGGTCGAGAGGCACGCCGGGTCACGCTCTTTGACCGCAGCGATGTCTGCCTTGATGCGGGAGACCACGGGCACCCGACCTTACCTCCCTCTTCTCCCGGCCACAGGTCGCATTACTATCATGTCACGTTGCGGACCGTGTCAACCGAGCGCGCGTTCCAGCCTCACGAGGCAGACCGAGCGAGGGATCACGTCGAGCAGAAGCGCGATGGGGAGCCCGTGGGCGGGACCGGTGAGCGCCGCTCGCAACGAGGGCAGCGCGATCCTGAGTGGCAGCCCGGCTCCGGCGTACGTGGCGCGCACACGATCTTCAAGGTCCTCGCCAGTCGACTCGCCGGGCGCTGTCGAGAGCGCCCGGATCGCGAGGTCGATCGAGCGAACACCCTCGGATGAACGGAGCAGTGTGACCGCCTCCTCGTCGGCGGGCGCCGTCCCCACGACCGCGTCCACCAGCGGTCCCACATCGGAGAGCCGCGCCAGGTCGGCGCTGATACGGGTGACGAACAGATCGAGATCCAGCCATTCGGGCACGTCCGGCACCATGGCACGCACCGCCGCCAGCAGCTCCGCGTGCGGAAGCGCATGCAGGTGACGCGTGGTGAGCGAGGCCAGGCGGGCGGGGTCGTGGACCGCCGACGCCACGGACACCCGGTCGAGCGAGAACGACGCGATGAGATCATCGGCGCTCAGAAGCTGCCGCCCCGCCGGGTCCGACCAACCGAGCTGGGCCACATGCTGGAGCACCGCGGCCGGCGAATGACCTGCAGCGGCCAGCGCGGCAACGGTAGTCGCGCCGCCGGACTTCGAGAGCGGGGAGCCAGTGGGACCGGTCACGAGCGGCAGATGGGCGAAGCGGGGAGCCGATGCGGCAAGCGCATCGTAGATCAGCAGCTGGCGCGCCGTGTTGGTGAGGTGGTCGGCGCCACGGAGAACGGTGGTGATATCCATCTCCAGGTCGTCGGTCACACAGGCGAGGTCATAGGTGGCGGTGCCGTCCGAGCGGACGAGTACGAAGTCGCCGATGTCGGCGACGGGCACAGCGATGTCGCCGAAGACGGCGTCCACGAAGCGGATCACGTCACCGGCCGGCACCCGAAACCGCCAGGCGTGAGGTTCACCGGCGGCGATACGCGTCTCGGCGGCCGCTGCATCGAGTCCTCGGCAGCGCCCGCTGTAGCGCGGAGGCCGATTCGCCGCTGCAGCGACGCTGCGGTCGACGGCGAGCTGGTCGGTCGTGCAGAAACACGGGTAAAGGAAGCCGGCACCGCGGAGACGCGCAAACGTGGTCCGATAGCGCTCCTGGCGCTCGCTCTGCCGATACGGCGCGTGCGGCCCGCCCACATCCGGACCTTCGTCCCACGTCAGGCCGAGCCAGGCCAGATCGGATGAGATCGCCTCTTCGGCACCGGTGACGACCGAGGCGGCGTTCGTGTCCTCGATGCGCAGGATGAACGCGCCTCCGGTGGCACGGGCGAGCAACCAGTTGTACAGGGCCGTTCGGGCACCGCCGAGGTGAAGGCCCCCGGTCGGGCTCGGTGCGAACCGCACGCGCTCGCTCACGGCGTCACACGCTCCAGCAGCACGACAGCCTGGGCCCCGATACCCTCTCCCCTGCCTTCGAAACCAAGGCCCTCGGTGGTCGTGGCCTTCACGCCCACACGCTCCACCTCGACACCGAGCGCCTCGGCGATCCGCGCGCGCATCTCGTGGCGATACGGTGCGATTCTCGGGCGCTCCAGCACGAGCACGGTATCGGCGTCGATGAGGCGGAAGCCACCCTCGGCCATGAGCGAGCTCACCCGCGTGAGCAGCTCCAAGCTCGAGATGCCCGCATAGGCGGGGTCGGTGTCGGGGAAGAGGCGCCCGATGTCGCCCTTGCGCATCGCGCCGAGGATCGCGTCCATGAGCGCGTGCACGAGCACGTCGGCATCCGAGTGGCCCACAAGGCCCACGCCGTTGGGCACCTCGACTCCGCCCAAGACGAGCGCCCGGCCTTCGGCGAACGCATGGACGTCGTAGCCGATGCCGACTCTGAGGTCACTCATCGCTTGCCTCCGCTCTCGCCTCGAGCAGACGCTCGACGACAAGCAGGTCCTCGGGGACGGTGATCTTGAGGTTGTCGCGCGGACCGGTGAACATGGCGACCGCGCCACCGGCGCGCTCGACAAGTGAAGCGTCGTCGGTGCCCGGTATGCCGCTGGCGGCAGCCGAGGCGTATGCGGCGCGTAGCGCGGCGGCGCGGAAGATCTGCGGCGTCTGCGCCGCCCAGACCAGCGCACGATCGAGGGTCCCGGAGACGCGCCCCTGCGGGTCCACGAGCTTGAGCGTGTCGTAGGAGGGGTGTCCGACAACGATGCCGTCGAGCGACGGGTCCGCCTCGAGCGCCGCGACCGCATCGGTGATGAGGCCGGGCGTGACGAGCGGCCGAGCGCCGTCATGCACCATGATCACGTCCGCTTCGGTCGAGACAGCTTCGAGTCCGGCTGCAACCGACTCCTGCCGCGTGTCGCCGCCACCAACCACCGCAACCACCTTCGGGGAGCCAAGAGGCTCCACGGCCGCGGCGGTGTACTCGCCGATGCGTTCCGGGTGGACGACAACGACGATCTCATCGACCGCCGGGCAGATGGCGAAAGCGGCGATCGTGTGCTGCAGCACAGGACGCCCGGCGAGCGAGGCAAGCTGCTTTCCGTCTGCAAGACCGGTGCGCTCCCCCGAACCGCCCGCGACGATGATCGCAGCGTTCACGAGACCTCCCTGATGCGGGCGAAGACCATCCTGCCTGCGCTCGTTTGCAGCACCGAGGTCACCTCAGTATCGATATCCGTGCCGACGGCCGAGGCAGCCTCGGCCACCACGACCATCGTACCGTCGGCCAGGTAGCCGACGCCCTGCCCCGCTTCCTTGCCCTCCTTGGTGATGGCGATGTGCAGCCCATCTCCGGGCAGGAGCACCGGCCGCAGGGCCTCGGCGGCTTCGTTGACGTTGAGGACCGCGGCGCCCTCGACGCGGGCCACCTTGGTGAGGTTGAAATCGACGGTCACGACCGTGCCGCCGCTCGAAAGCGCGAGCTTCACGAGCTTCGCATCCACGGTGGGGATCTCCGCGAAGTCCGACTCCATCACGAGCACGCTGTTCTCGCCGGTGGCGAGCGTGGTCAGCAGGTCGAGTCCGCGCCGACCGCGTGCCCTGCGCGCGTCGTCAGCCGAGTCGGCGAGCGTCTGCAGTTCGACCAGGACGAAACGAGGAACCCTGAGCGGGCCCTCGAGCATGCCGGACTTGGCCAGCTCGGCGAAGCGCCCATCGATGATGGCGCTCGTGTCGAGCAGCTTCGGCGGGCGTTCGTCAGTCGGAGCGGCGGCTCCGAACGACCACGTGAGGGTCTCGTCGCGGCTCGGCAGCAGGAAGAGGCTCGTGCTCGCATACGCGCAGAACACGTAAAGGAGCACGGTCACGACGAATCCGAGCCACTCGGGCCTCTCGAGATACCTGAACAGCGATGACGAGATGAGGAACGCCATAAGCAGGCCTACGACAAAACCGACCGATCCCAGCAGCAAAGCCGGGGTGCGGAGTTCGGCAAGCTTCTGGTGAATGCGCCGGTACGCGGAGGTGGCCTCACGACCGATGATGCCGCCGAGGACGTACCCGATCGAAGCTCCCAGGATGATGAAGACGAAGATGACGAAGCCTTCTGAGAACCCGGTCTGTGCCGTCCAGTCGACTTGTTGCGAGACCGCGAATCCGCCGAGGGCGCCCACTGTGACGAGTGCCACACGAGTGAGCTGTACGAACATGGCCTCGACGCCCAAACGTCAGATGCCTCCTCTGACGAGCGCCGTCACCTCCTTTGGGTCGCGGACCGTCTAACGGTCGAGCCAACGATACATATAATGGAATGGATTATACAATCTTAGCACAGCGACCTGCAGCGGCCCTACAGCACGGCGCGTTCGCGCATGCGCCGGAGTCCCTCTCGAATCGCCTGGGCCCGCCGGGCGCCGACACCGTCGACGTCGTCAAGCTGCTGCTCGGTGGCCTCGAGGAGCGCCTTGACGGTGCCGAAGCGATCCACCAGACGATTGGTCACCGTGCCGGGAAGTAACGGCACACGATGCAGGAGCCGGTAGCCCTTTGGCCGCACATGCAGCTCGTCGACATCGCCCTTAGCAGCGAATCCGAGCGCGCCGGCAAGAGCCGCCGGGTCGAGCAGCTGCTCGGGCGTGAGCGCCGCAAGCCGCGTGAGCGCAGCTGCCGCCTTGCGGGGACCCTGATCGGGGATGTAGTCCCGCACGAGCATCAGGAAGTCCTCCTCAGCCCCAACGGTGAGTTCCTCGGCCTGCATGCGTACGAGCCGGCCTTCCGCCCCGAGCTCGATGACGTAGCGATTGAGCTCTCGGCCGACCCGGCGCAGCATCTCGAAGCGGTGGATCACGAGGGCGACGTCGCCGAACGTGACCATGTCCTCGAATTCGAGCGCTGTCAGATGTGCCGATACCTCGGTAAGGCGGGTCCGGTAGCGCTCGAGTGTCTGAAGCGCCTGGCTCGCTTTGGAGAGCACCACGTCTATGTCCTCGAGCCAGAGCCGGTCCCCGTCGCGGTAGAGGCTCACGACCTCGCGGCGCTGGGAGACGGAGATGACGAGCGCGTCGGTCTGACGGCTCACCCTCTCGGCCGTCCGATGCCGCATGCCGGTCTCCGAGGTAGGAAGCGCCGGGTTGGGCATGAGGTGCACGTTGGCGCGACGGAGGCGGGTCGCGCCCGCGTCCAGCAGGATGGCGCCGTCCATCTTTGCGAGCTCGAACAGGCGCTGGGGAGTGAACGGCGCGTCGATCACGAAGCCGCCGTTGCTGAGCGAGTCGACGCCCTTCTCATCGCCGATGACGATGAGCGCTCCCGTGCGACCGGCGATGACATTGTCCAGCGCCTGCCTGAGCGGCGTCCCCGGCGCGACGGACTTGAGTGCCGCGAGCATCACGTCCTCACGCATCACGCCCGGCTCACCTCCCCGTTACGACATCTCTACCTGGATTCTGCCACGACCGCCGACGCCTCACCAGCGGTCCTATCCGAATGCTCGCTCCAGCGCGTCGCTGAGCGAGCGAACCGCAACGTGCCCGGGAGCGCTGATGCCCTTGAGCTCCGGCCCGAACGACCGTGAAAAGCCCATCCTCGCCGCCTCGCGCAGTCTTGCCTCGGCATGCGGCACACCACGCACGTCGCCGGTGAGACCGACCTCGCCGAACGCGACCGCGTCCGCAGGCAGCGGGCGATCGCTCCTGGACGAGGCGAGCGCGAGAGCGAGCGGCAGGTCGACGGCGGGCTCGGTCACCCGCACGCCTCCGGCAACCGACACGTACACATCGTACGTGCCGAGTCCGACATCGGCACGCCGCTCGAGGATCGCGAGCACCTGGAGGAGGCGCGCGTTCTCGATGCCCACCGACAGCCGCCTCGGCACCTGGAGATAGGTGGGCGTGACCAACGCTTGCACCTCGACCAGAAGCGGCCGACTGCCTTCCATCGTCGCCATGACCGCCGAGCCCGCCACGCCGCCCGCGCGGCCAGCGAGCAGAGCGCTCGACGGCTGCCCGACCTCGGCAAGGCCGTCTCCGGTCATCTCGAAGATCCCGATGTCGGAGACGGAGCCGAAACGGTTCTTCGCTGCCCGCACGATGCGAAACGCGTGATCGGCGTCGCCCTCAAAGTAGAGCACCGTGTCCACGACGTGTTCCAGAACGCGGGGGCCGGAGATCGTGCCGTCTTTGGTGACGTGTCCCACGAGGATCAGCGTCACGTCGTGCGTCTTGGCCATGCGCACCAGCCGCGCAGCGGTGGCCCGGACCTGCCCGACGCTCCCCGGGACGCCATCGAGCCCCGGATCGAACAGCGTCTGCACGGAATCGACGATGACCACCTGCGGCCGCTCCGCGAGAACGGTGGCCTCGATCGCCGCTGCATCCACCTCGGGCAGCAACATGATGCCGTCCGACGCGCCCACGCGATCGGCGCGGGCACGAACCTGCTGCGCGGACTCCTCGCCGCACACGTAGAGCACCGGTACGCCGCGACCGCCGAGCGTGCCGGCGGCCTGGAGCAGGAGCGTCGACTTGCCGATGCCCGGCTCACCGCCGATGAGCACCGCCGAGCCGCGCACCAGTCCACCGCCGAGTACCGTGTCGAGCTCGCCGATGCCTGTAGGGAAGCGCATCTCCGGTGAAAGCGTCACGTCCGCGAGCGAGGTGACCGGTCGGGCCGTACCCACGGCCGAAGAACCGCCTGTCCGCTGCGGCGCCTGTGCCTCTTCGGCGAACGTGCCGTACTCGCCGCACTCCGGGCACCGACCCAGCCAGCGCGCAGCCGCATGGCCGCACTGCTGGCAGCGCCAGGAGCTGTGCGGCTT
The DNA here is from genome assembly GCA_030652115.1 of Coriobacteriia bacterium. Taxonomy (NCBI): domain Bacteria; kingdom Bacillati; phylum Actinomycetota; class Coriobacteriia; species Coriobacteriia bacterium. Next base: position 15,578 of record JAUSBK010000009.1, read on the forward strand.
CGGCATGCTACGCGCCTGCCGCGCCGCCGGCTGCCCCCGAGCCACGACGCGTGCGAGGTGCACGCGACACCGTGGTCGCCTTCGGCGTCACGGCCGCTGGAGCGGCAGCTGCAGGTACGTCTTCGCCCTCGCCTTTGTGGAAGACGATCTGCTCGCCTTCCACGGTCACGAGCACAGTGTCACCCGGAAGCCACTCGCCGGCGAGCAGCTGCTCGGAGAGCGGGTCCTCAACTAGTCGCTGGATCGCGCGGCGGAGCGGTCGGGCGCCCATCGCGGAATCGAAGCCGCTCTTGGCGAGCAGCGTTCTGGCTTCGGCGCTCAGGCGGATACCCACGCCCTGCACGAGGAGCTGCTCGCGCACGCGCGCAATCAGCAGGTCCACGATCGCCTCGATCTCCTCGGCGACCAGATCGTGGAAGACGATGACCTCGTCCACGCGATTCAGCAGCTCGGGGCGGAACATCTTCTTGAGCTCGCCGGTGACCCGCTCCTTGAGCGTGTCGTACGCGAGCCCCGTGGTCTCCTGCATCGAGAAGCCGAGGCTGCGACCCTTGCCGATGTCGCGCGCGCCGAGGTTCGACGTGAGGATGATGATCGCGTTCTTGAAGTCCACCTTCCGCCCCTGGGCGTCGGTGAGACGGCCCTCTTCGAAGATCTGGAGCAGCACGTTGAACACGTCCGGGTGCGCCTTCTCGATCTCGTCGAACAGGATGACCGAATAGGGACGGCGGCGGACGGCCTCGGTGAGCTGACCGCCCTCATCAAAGCCGACGTAGCCCGGAGGCGAGCCGACCAGACGCGAGACGGTGTGCTTCTCCATGTACTCGCTCATGTCGAGCGAGATGAGCGCGTCTTCACTGCCGAAGAGGAATGCCGCGAGCGCCTTGGCGAGCTCGGTCTTGCCTACGCCGGAGGGGCCGAGGAAGATGAACGACCCTGCCGGGCGCGAGGGGTCCTTGAGCCCGGCCCGCGTACGGCGGATGGCCTTCGAGACAGCGATGACGGCCTCGTCCTGACCCACGATGCGCTCGTGGATGCTCGTCTCCATGCGGAGCAGCTTCTCCGTTTCTTCCTCGGTGAGGCTCGCGACCGGGATGCCCGTCCACATCGACACGACGTCGGCGATCTCGCGTTCGGTGACTTCGACGATACGCTGGGTGTCCGGCTTGCGCCACTCGTTTTCCATTGCGCGCTTCTCGGCAAGGACCTGCTTCTCATTGTCCCGAAGGGACGCAGCCTTCTCGAACTCCTGCGCCTCGATCGCCGCTTCCTTCTCCTGACGCACCTGCTTGAGGCGCTCGTCGACCTCGCGCACACCGGGAGGGGCGGTCATCATCTTGATGCGCATCTTGCTGCCGGCTTCGTCCACCAGATCGATGGCCTTGTCGGGTAGGAAGCGATCCGAGATGTAGCGGGCCGCAAGCGTCGCGGCGGCCTCGAGCGCGGCGTCGGTGTACGAGACGCGATGGTGCGCCTCGTAGCGGTCGCGCAGACCACGCAGGATGTCGAGCGTCTGCTCGATCGTCGGCTCACCGACCATGATGGGCTGGAAGCGCCGCTCGAGCGCCGGGTCCTTCTCCACGTACTTGCGGAACTCGTCGAGCGTGGTGGCGCCGATGGTCTGCAGCTCGCCGCGCGCCAACGCGGGCTTGATGATCGATGCCGCATCGATCGCGCCTTCGGCGGCACCTGCTCCGACGAGTGTGTGCATCTCGTCAACGAACAGGATGATGTCGCCGCGCTCGCGAATCTCCTTCATGACCTTCTTGAGGCGCTCCTCGAACTCGCCGCGGTACTTGCTGCCGGCGACGAGCGCCGCAAGGTCGAGCGTGTAGAGCTGCTTGTCGCGGAGGGTCTCAGGAACCTCGTCGGCGGCGATGAGCTGGGCGAGACCCTCGACGACCGCCGTCTTGCCGACACCGGGCTCTCCGATGAGTACCGGGTTGTTCTTGGTGCGGCGCGACAGGATCTGCATCACGCGCTCGATCTCCTGCTCGCGGCCGACCACCGGATCGAGCTTGCCCTCGACCGAGGCACGCGTGAGGTTCCGCCCGAACTCGTCGAGCAGCGCGCCCTCGCTACCGCGACCCCCACGTCGCTCTTCGGTGGGCTCGGTCTGCTTGCCGTAGTACCCGCTCAGCAGCTGGATGACGGCCGAGCGCACCTTCTCGAGGTCGGCGCCGAGATTCAGGAGCACCTGGGCGGCGACACCCTCGCCCTCGCGGATAAGGCCGAGCAGGATGTGCTCGGTGCCGATGTAGTTGTGGCCGAGCTGCAGTGCCTCGCGCAGGCTGAGCTCGAGGACCTTCTTGGCCCGGGGCGTGAACGGGATGTGACCCGTTGGCACATAGGTGCCGCGACCGATGAGTTCCTCGACCTGCTGGTGGACATCCTCGAGCGAGATATCGAGGCTCTCGAGCGCCTTGGCGGCGATGCCGTCCTGCTCGCGGATGAGGCCGAGCAGCAGGTGCTCCGTGCCGATGTAGTTCTGGTTGAGCATGCGCGCTTCTTCCTGCGCATACACGACCACCCGGCGGGCCTTCTCTGTGAAACGTTCGAACATCTCGGGTCACTCCTATCGTAAGCGCCACGCGGGACGCAACGGGATTCGCACGCCTATTCTACCCCGCCCGCTGACATGGGTCGAAGCGTACGCGCGACGAAGCAAGCCTGATGCCACGGGATGTGAGCGCCCGGCACTCACATCCGGGCGCGGTGTCGGCGGCGGTGCCTACGCTTCCGGGCGCATGTTCGGGAAGAGCAGCACGTCCCGGATAGAGGCGCTGTCGGTGAGCAGCATGACGAGCCGGTCGATGCCGATGCCCAGGCCGCCGGCGGGCGGCATGCCGTACTCCTGGGCGCGCAGGTAATCCTCGTCGACCCACATCGCTTCGACGTCACCTGCGTCCTTGGCAGCGGCCTGCGCCTCGAAGCGGGCGCGCTGGTCAGCCGGATCGATCAGCTCCGAGAACGCATTCGCGAACTCGCGGCCGGTGATGATCAGCTCGAATCGGTCGGTGAGCGCCGGGTCGGCATCGTTGCGCCGCGCCAGCGGCGACGTCTCGGCCGGGTACAGCGTCACGAACGTCGGCTCGATGAGCGTGTGCTCCACGAGCTTCTCGAACAGTTCGTTCAGCAGCTTGCCGGGGCCCCATGCGGATTCCACAGGAACCTCGTGCTTCGCGCACTCGGCACGAAGCTCCTCAAGCGGCGTATGAACCGACAGCTCGCGTCCGGCCGCCTCGCTCACGAGCTCGGCCATCGGCGCCTGACGCCACGGCGAGACGAGCGAGACCGATGTGCCCTGGTACTCGAAGTCGAGCGTCCCGAGGACCTCGGATGCCACGCTCGTGATAAGCGATTCGGTGAGCTCCCGCATCGTCTCCATGTTTCCGAACGCCTGATACGCCTCGAGCATGGTGAACTCGGGGTTGTGGCGTGGCGACATGCCCTCGTTGCGGAACGAGCGGTTGATCTCGAAGACGCGCTCGAAGCCGCCAACAAGCAGACGCTTCAGGTACAGCTCCGGGGCGATCCGCAGGTACAGGTCCATGTCGAGCGCGTTGTGATGCGTCACGAACGGCCGCGCGGTCGCGCCGCCCGGGATCGGCTGCAGCATGGGCGTCTCGACCTCGAGGAACCCACGCCCCGCCATGAACACCCGGATGGCCGAGATGACCGCGAACCGGGTCTCGAAAACGTCGCGTACCTCGGGGTTGGCGATGAGATCCACGTAACGCTGACGATACCGGGTCTCCGTGTCTGCGAGGCCGTGGTACTTCTCGGGCAGAGGGCGGATCGACTTCGAAAGCAGCAGCAGCTCTGTCGGCGACAGCGAGAGCTCCCCCCGACGGGTGCGAAGCACCGAGCCGGTCGCCCCCACCCAGTCGCCGAGATCGAGGTCACAGGCGGCGGCGAACGCCTCATCGCCGAGCACGTTCGGCCGGCAGAAGAGCTGGATCTCGCCCGAACCGTCCCGGATGACGAGGAAGAGCACCTTGCCCTGGTCGCGCTTCGCGATCACGCGTCCTGCAAGACCGATGGTGTCGTCGGTCTCGGCGCCTGCCTCCAGAGATGCATACGTCTGCGCAACGGCCGCAGCGACCGATGTCCGCTCAAAGGAGTCCCGGTACGGCTCTATGCCGTCGCGCCGCAGGGCGCCGACCTTGGCCAGCCGGACTGCTACCGCGTCCTCGGCCTGTCGTTCGTCTGTGCGCGGCTCGTCGGACATGGCCCCCCGCTACTTGGTGATGGACACGACCTCATACTCGATGACCGCGCCGCGGGGGGTCGTGACGCGAACGACGTCGCCCTTCTTGGCACCGATTACCGCCTGGCCCACGGGCGACTCGTTGGAGATGCGGTTGTGTGTCGGATCCGCTTCGGCCGAGCCGACGAGCTGGTACACGAACACCTCGTCCGCGCCCAGGTCCTTGAGGTGCACCCGCGTGCCGAGGCTAACGCGATCGCGGCGCTTCGGGGACTCGATGATCGTTGCGTTCGCGAGGATCTGGCTGATCTCGGCAATGCGGCTCTCGACCCAGGCCTGCTCGTTCTTGGCGTCGTCGTACTCGGAGTTCTCCGAGATGTCGCCGAAGTCCTTGGCCTCACGAATGCGCTCGCCCACCTCGTGGCGCCTGACCGTCTCCAGGTGGAGCAGTTCCTCCTCGAGCCGTGCCTGGCCTTCGGGGGTGAGTGCTATCTCCTTCTGCATGTATGACTCCTGTAGATCGGTCTACAACGGTGACAGGCTTCGTGCGCCGCTGCCCGCGATTGGCTCACGAGAGTATAGCGGCGCCTCCTGACTCCGACAAGCAGGACATGCAAGAGGGCGCCGTCGGGCGCCCTCGATGCAGGTAGGTTGCCGCTCTCGCGCTATTCGTCCGAAGGTGTCTCGGGCTTCTCGACCTTCGTGACCGGCTCTTCGTCGTCGGTCGACTTCAGGCCCTCGTCCATGCCTTCCTTGAGCGCCTTAGCCGACTTGCCGAACATCTTCGCAAGCTTCGGGAGCTGCGTGGGGCCGAACAGCAGTAGCACTACCGCAAGGATGGCCCATATCTCCCATCCACCGGGCAAACCGAATGCCGCCATGTAGCCTCCTCGATCCAAGGCCCGCACCGCCGGGTGCCGACCCGTGTGAACGAACGTCAGCTTACCACCTACGACTATACCCGCGCCACGCCCTCTCGGCGCGAGAGGTAGTACAGGGTGTGTAGCAACTCCTGCACCGGGTCCGTGTTGTGGAGCATCACGCTGTCGGGAACGCGGACGATGACCGGCGTGTAGTTGAGCACAACGCGCACGCCGGCACGGGCCAGCTCATCGGTGACACGCTGTGCGGCCTCGGGCGGAACCGCGACGACACCGATGCGGATCTTCTGCTCCTTGAGCGTCACATCAAGGGCAGCGACGTCCTGGACCACGATGTCGCCGATACGCGTCCCTATCTTCTTCGGGTCGTCGTCGAAGATCGCAGTGACGACGAACCCGTGCTGCTTCAGTCCGTTGTACCCGGCGATCGCGGAACCCAGGTTGCCTGCCCCCACCAGCGCCAACCGGTGTACGTGGTCCGAGCCGAGAATGTGCTGGATCCGCTCGACAAGCAGCGCGATGTTGTAACCGACGCCCCGCTTGCCGAAGGAGCCGAAGTACGTGAGATCGCGCCGGATCTGCGCGGGGTTCACCGAGGTGAGCTCACCGAGTCGCGCGGAAGACACGGTGCATGCACCGTCCGCCCGCAACTGGATGAGTATGCTCAGATACGCAGGCAGGCGCTCGATGACGCCTTCCGGGATGCGCGGTGCTTCGTGTTCGGTCATTGTGCTGATGTCGCTCCCCGATTCGGCGTATGCGACATGGTAACGCGCTGTTACAAAGTCGCACAAGCCCCGGAGTCAGGTGCGCCCGGTCGACTCCCGGATGAGCCGGATGACATCGGCGCGGGTGACGATCCCGGAGAGCCGACGATCCTCTACCACAAGGATCGCGCCGCGACCGCCGGGCTCGAGCTTGTGGAGCACGCTGTCGACCGAGGCGCTTGGTGCCGCCACGATGTCGGCGAGGTCCGCCGCGGCCACGTCCCTGACGTACGTGGATGGCCACGTGTCGCGCGGTATCTCACGGACACGCGCCAGGTCGATGAGTCCGACCACATGGCCGTTCTCTACCACCGGATACCGGGTGTGCCTGCCGCCCAGGAAGTACGAGTGCGCCATCTCCTCGAGCGACGCGTCTGCGGGAGCAAGCTGCGCGGGCGACGACATGATCTGGCGGAGGGGGACCGCCGCCAGTGTGGAACGCACCACCTGCTGTTGGTACGCGCCTGCCGACATGTTCGACAGGAACCAGCCCATCACCGCAAGCCACACCAGATCGAAGGTCCCAAGCAGCACGCCCATGACCGCGGCGGCGATAAGGGCCAACCCGATCGCCTGGCCCGCGCGGCTCGCCCATCGCGTGGCCTTGAGCATGTCCCCGGTTACGGCCCACAACAGCGCCCGTAAGACCCGTCCGCCGTCGAGAGGGAACCCCGGCAAGAGGTTGAACACCGCAAGCGAGATGTTGATGATGCCGAGATACTCGATGGGGACCCAGACCACATCGGTCACATCAAGCGCCGACAGGAGAGCGCTCGCGGCGAGCGCAGTGCCGCCGATGAGGACACTCGTGGCTGGTCCGGCCACCGCCAGAAGGAACTCGTGCCCGGGGCTACGCGGCTCGTCCTCCATCTGAGATACGCCGCCGAGCGCGAACAGCGTGACCTTGGAGACCCGCAGTCCCCCGGCCCGCGCAACGAGCGAGTGCGCCAGCTCGTGCAAGACGAGCGACCCAAAGAAGGCCAGGGCCGTGAGCACGCCGAGGACCACGTACAGCACGGACTCGCGATCAGGCAAGGCCGCGGGCAGATAGCTCAGAGTCAGCGTCGAGGCCACCAGAAAGAAGACGATGAGCCAGCTCGCGTCAATCTCAAGCGGGATGCCGAATGGCTTCCCGATCCGAACCGATGGTAGCCCGAACATCACTCACCTGCCTACGACGGACGGAGGCTCAGAACGCGGCGCCCTCAAGCGCCGTCGCACAGACGCACGGACGCTCGGCGGGAAGCGTGGGGATCATGGCGAACAGCAAGTCCTTGACCTTCTGGTTGCTCGCCGCGAACATCCGCACCACCTCTTCGTTGGTGACGGGCTCCCCGAGACCCTCCACACCGGCGTCATGGTCGGTGATGATCGAGATGTTGCAGTAACACATCTCCAGCTCGCGCGCGAGGTACGACTCGGGGTACTGAGTCATGTTGATGACCTCCCAGCCATGGGAGGCGAACCACCGCGACTCGGCGCGCGTCGAGAACCTCGGACCCTGGATCACCACGACGGTACCGCGCTCATGCACGGTGATGCCAAGCTCCCGCGCCTTCTCGGTGGCGACGGCGCGCATGGTCGGGCAGTACGGGTCGGCCGACGACACATGTGTGGTGGTGGGGCCGTCGTAGAACGTGTCCTTGCGCCCCCACGTCCGGTCGACGAACTGGTCGCAGATCACGAAGTCTCCGGGCTTCACGCTGGCCTGAAGCGAGCCACACGCGTTCGGACCGATGATCCTGGTGACCCCCAGGTGCTTCATCGCCCATACGTTCGCGCGGTAGTTGATCATGTGGGGCGGCAGCGTATGCTTGGAGCCATGCCGCGGCAGGAACGCGACCGTGCGGCCGCCGATCTCACCCACCATCAGGCTATCGGACGGAGCGCCGTAGGGGGTGTCCACCTTCACCTCGACGGGGTTCTCCAGCAGTGAGTAGAAACCGCTACCGCCGAAAACGCCGATCTCCGCCTGGGGCTGGCTCATCTCTCGCTCCTCACGCCCGGTGCGACCGGGAATCACTACGTCGTGTCACCCGAGAATTGTAGCCCATGCCACCGGCAGTCACGCGATCAGCGCGTACTGACCGTCCTCGACGGGTGCCGCCGGACGATCGTCCTCAAGCGCACGCGGAGCCCACAGGGGCCGACGGAAGAGGTTCCCGGCGTCGGTCCAGGGCTCCTCGATCCTCGAAGCCGAAGCCGCGGCTGCGATGAACCCGGCCGTCTTCGCATCGAGGTTGTCGGCGTGGTGGAGCATGAGCGCCTCGAGCGTGCACGGTCGCTTCGGCGAACCCCACTCCAGCTCACCGTGGTGCGCCAGCAGCACATGAGATAGCCTCGTGCCGGCCTCATGTGACACGACAGAACCAAGCGACTCGATGGCAGCCCGGACCCGGCGCTCACCGAGCACAACGTGCCCGATCATCCTCCCGTCGTCGGTGTAGCCGATGCCAGTGGTGTACTCGAGTTCATCGACTTTGCCGACATCGTGAAGCAGCGCGCCAGCCAGCAGGAGGTCCGCATCGGCGTGCGGGTACAGGCCGCACAATGCCTGGCACAGGGAGGCCACGCCAACGGTGTGCTCCATCAGGCCACCGATGTAGGCATGATGGTAGGCCTGTGAAGCCGGACACGCCTTGAAGCGCTTCATGAACGATGAATCCGCGAAGACCGACCGCACTACAGCCGAGAACCCGGGATCCGTCACGGACTTCACGAGAACACGCATCCCGGAGAGCAGCTCGGCCTGATCGCGCGTGCCGGACGGTATGAGATCGGCGGGGTCGTACTGCCTGACCTCGCGCATCGCCGTCGCCGTGACCCGCAAGATGCCACGGTACACCGTGGCAGCGCCCCGAACGCGTACTACCGTGCCCGCGGGTATCGCCGCGGCGTCTGGCGTCGGACGGAACATCACGGCGTTCACGCGGCCTGTCCGGTCTGACAGCTCGAGCGCGAGGTACGTGTCTCCCGTACGGGCTGCCCGCAGCTCCCTGGCCGCCAGCGCGAATACCGCGTCGATCCGCTCGCCTTCGGTGAGTTCCGCGATGAACCGCCGACCCATGATGCACCTCCGCCGCCTCGTTCACTCCTACACGCCAGGAGCATAGCGGGGTGCACTGACATCGTACCCCAGGGGGGGTCAGGGTAGCAGGCGTATCCGTGCGAGCATCCCCGGCTCGACCGAGTAACGCTCGGCCGCACTGCCGAGGTGGACCGCGACCGTCAGCCAACCGGAGGAGTCGACGAGTGCGACAGGTTCGCCTTCGGCGACATCCGAGTAGGTGCTTCCGAAGGGCAGTTCGAGCATCGCGTGTCCGAGCGCGATCTCAAGTCGGCCCTGGTCCAAGCCTCGCGCCAGCACCTCCTGCGCGGACACCGCTACCCGTATAGAACCAAAGCGGTCCGTGTCGATGACCTCCGCGACAGTCGTGTCGCCCTCAAGGTGGCCCGGCTGAAACGGCGCCTCGGCGAGCGTCGAAGGATCCACGGACGAACCGAAGGCGGCGACGTCGACGCCGCATGCAAGCAACGCGGCGGCCGGGGCAAGGACATCCCGGGCGTGGAAGGTGGCCAGCGGCGCATGAAAGTCCAGGTGGCTAGCGTCTATCGCATAGGCGCCCTCGACGCCGCCGAGACGCCACGTTGCGGGCAGAAGTACACCGTTGTCCGGGCCGACAAAGACCGTCCCCATCCCCGTCACCAGCACCAAGTTCCGACGGCCGCCCCCGACGCCGGGATCTGCAACCACCAGATGGATGGCATCCGGAAGCTGCCAGGCACCCGCCGCGGCGACCGCGGACGCTTTGCGGATGTCGTACGGCGGGATGTCGTGGGCCATATCGACGACGCGGACTTGCGGGCACGCGCGGTAGATGACCGCATGACAAACGCCCACCCACGCGTCGCTCGTTCCGAAGTCTGAGGTGAAGCACACGATCGACTGCATCAGGTGTCCTTCGTCATCGGGCGGACCCGCCATCCGCTAGTATGGTCCCATACGGCAACCAGTGGAGGTGGGAACCATCATGCGCAAGCGCCGGTATGCGTTCTGCCTCGTTGCTCTGCTCACCGCACTCAGTGCTGTTGGATGCGCGTCGGCATCGCGCGTCACCTATATACCCGAGGGCGCTTCGTACACCGCCGAGAGCCTGGCCGAGGCGCTTGAAGCGTCTGATGCAGGTTCGGCGGCCGATGTGACCACCGAGGAAGCCCCGGACGTTCGGCAGGCGGCACTTGCAGACCTGCGTTCACACGGCGATGAAGCCGCCCGTCTCGCGGACGTGCTGACCTCCGAGTTCCCGGCAGGCGTCGCTGCGGTGCCGTATTCGGTCGAACGCGGCTCGTACGAGGACCAGGATGCATGGATCGTCTTCGAGGCCTGGGGGGATGAGGGCGGAACGTTGTCCAACCGTCGGGTCTGGGTCTTCGCCAACGACGATCTCGCGGTCCTCGCCGCACAGTCCGCCCGCTAGGCGGCTCCTGCGCAGCCGATCGCGCCTCCTGTCGCCCGCACAGCCTCGGCGGCCGCACGATCTGCATCCCATCCCGCGCTCAGCAGGTCGGCTTCGATCGTGGCTGCCACCAGGCGCTGGCGTGCCCTGAGCCCTGCGGCATCGTTTGCGCGCATGGTGGCGCGCCGGACGACACCGCCGAAGTACTCCGCAACGCGCGCCTGCTCCCGAAAGGTGAGCTCCCGCGAGCCCCAGCCGGAGAACTGTGCGCTCGTGGCACGCGCAGCCACGGCAACGTGGGGGCCGTCGCCGAGCCGACGCACCCACTGCTGCACGAGAAGCGGTACGGTCGCTGCAAGCGTGCGGCTGTCATCGCGGCCCATGAGACTGAGTTGTACCAACGGAATCGCCTCCTCACGAACACCTGTTCGCAAGAAGCGTACCTGCCCGCTCTGACACGCAGTGTGAAGCTAGAGCAGGCGCTCTGCGATCGAGCGCAGCCAGGCTGCCGCGGCGAGCTCCACCACTGTGAACCCCGTCGCCAAGAGCATCGCGAGCCAGAGGTCACGCCACCGCTCCGCACGACGCTCAAAGCGCGGCATCAGTCCCACGAAGACCATGTTGACCGCGTCCAGGGTCACGATCACTGCCACGACGAGCAGCAGCGGGTAGACCACGCCCAGGAGCGGAAGAGCCCAGCGCACCACGACGAATGTCGCGACGAGCATCGCGAGCCACTGCAGGACCTGCACCCGTCCATCCGGCGTGCGGCCGAATCCGGGCCGCATCCAGATCTCCGTGTTGAACATCGGGAACGTCAGCGCGGAAAGCCCCCAGCCGGTAACGAGACCGGTGGCGAGCCGGAGATCGTTGGTCGTCGCGCGCAACCCCGCATACGATGTGACGCCGTCGAAGCCCATCGCCGCGACGAAGAGCCCGATCAGCACGAGCACCGGCCACCGGGGAAGCTCCGATGGACGCGACTTGCGCGCGAGGATCGACAGCGCGACAAGGCCAAGAGCGAATCCGAGGTAGATGCCGGTGTCGCGCGCGCAGACCGGCAACTGGTAGCCGCCGCTGAAGAACGAGCGCTCGGGCAGCTGATGGCACAGTCCATATCCGATGGCGTGAAAGAAAGCGTCGAGCACGATACTCCTCTGGATACGCCGACAGGCCGGTCTCCCGGCCTGTCAGGTGTCTCAATGATGGTCGGGATGGCGGGATTCGAACCCACGACCTCTGCGTCCCGAACGCAGCGCTCTACCAAGCTGAGCCACATCCCGTGAGCCGCTATCATACATGGTCGTTCGGCCGAGGGCAAAGGCCGGGATCAGTCACTTCTCGCCACAATAGGAAGGGGCCCGGCCACTGCAGGCCGGGCCCCTCATAGTCACACTCCTTGGGCCTACTGGCGCCTCAGATCGGCTGCCTTGTTCACGTGGCAGAAGGAGCAGAACGTCGGCTCGTGGCAGTCGAAGCACGACTGTGCTCCGTCTGACGCTACCGCGTTCGGGTGATAGAACACCCACTGCTCTTCAGCAACGGACTTCGGATGGTGGCAGCTGTCGCACATGGGCTGCGCGTGGCAGTTCAGGCAGACGGCCCGCGGCACAGCGTTGGTCGTCAGGTCGGCCTGGTGGCCGGCGGTATCGTACGCGTCAGCGTGAGGCATCCCCAACTGGTGGCAGTTCTGGCAGAACGCCGCCGCTACGCCACCATCACCGTGGCAGTAGTCGCACGAGTCGGTCGCCGCCTTGTAGGCAACCTGGTGTGCGGCACCCGCATCAGTGGCCCGATGCGTCCAGTCGCCCACGGTGTGCGATGTCGGCACCGCGTTAAGCGTGGTGTGGCACGCGACACAGAACTGCTTGTCCTGATGGCACTTCTCGAAGCACGGGTTCGCACCATCAGCAGCAACCGTCACCGGGTGCTGGCGCTGCCACGGCGTGCCATTGACGGCACCCTTGTGATGGCAGTCGGAGCAGAGCTCCGCAGCCTTGTGGCAGTTTGCGCACACTTGCGGCGTGCTGGCACCGGAAACGTGGTTCGTCTTGAACTGATCGGGGTGCGGCATCTCGATGCCGTGGCAGTTCGCGCAGAACGCTGCGCTGATGCCGCCGGGACCGTGACACACGTCGCAGCTGTCGATCGACTTCTGGGCCGACAGCGCGTGCGCAGCACTCGGCACCGCAGGGGTGTCGGGGTACGACGTCACGGTCAGGCCACCGTGGAGCCAGTCGGCTGCAGTGTGCGACGTGGGCAGCGGCTGGAGTGCCGTGTGGCAATCCACGCAGAACTGCTGCTCGTGGCAGGCGCCGAGGCATCCTGCGACGCCCTTCTCAACGACGGTCTTCGCGTGCTGGTTCTGCCACGGCGCGGCCGGATCGAACGTCCAGTCGACCTTGGTGCCATGGTGGCAGCTGTCACAGAAGTACGTGGCGGACTGCTGGTGGCAGAACTCGCACTTGTCGATCATCGTCGCCGCGGTCTCGGGGTGGGTCTTGGTCTCGAACTCCTCCGAGTGCGGCATCTCCATACCGTGACAGCCAAGGCAGAACTGGTTCTCGATGTGGCAGGTCTGGCAGTAGTCGACGTCCTGGACCGGGACGAGTTCGAGGACCTCACCGTGACCGCCCTCTTCTTCGGCCTCGTGCTCGGCCTCTTCGCCTTCGCCCTCGGCTTCTTCGCCCTCAGCTTCGCCCTCCGCGCCCTCCACGGCGCTCTCGTACGGCTCGCCGTGGGCGACCGGACGGATGATGTCCTCAGCCGGACGACCGGAGTAGTGGTCGACCTCCATCATCGCAAGATCAGCGTGACCCTTGGGATAGAAGTCTGACCCGTCATGATTGGCGGGCTTCAGATCGAAGTCGGCGGGGTGGCACGCCGAGCAGGTGCCCGGGGCCTTGAACTCCGCACCGGAGGGGGACTCGTCGGTGAGGGTGTGGCAGCGGAAGCACGCAGTCATCGTCATGAAGTCCGCGTGGTAGGCTGCTCGGTCGCCCGTCACCGGGTTCACCGTCATGATCTCGATCTCATCTTCCGGATGCGCGACACGGTTGTGGCAGGCCGTGCAGTGGATCTCACGGTCGGTGTGCGTGTCGTGGTTGATGATGATGCCTTCGCTCGGCGTGATCTTACGGTTCTCCAACGTGTGGCACTGCGTGCAGTGATCGTCCGAGAAGCCGCTGAACGCGCTCTGGTTGAGGGCAAGGTGGCTGGTGGCGTTGAGCGGCAGCGCATAGGTGGTCGTGGCCAGCTCGTAAACGCCGATGACACCCGCCTCTACCTTGCGGTAGGTGAAGCTGAGCGGATCCCCGTTGACCGGTTCATGGCACGTCAGACAGCTCACCTTGTTGTGTGCGCCGTTGTCGTACGCAGCGACAGCGTCACCCTGTACTGAGTGGCAGAAGCTCCCGCAGAACCAGTACGTCGAAGAGCCGATGAAGCCGACGACGAGGAAGGCGCAGATGCCGATGAGGGCAACGCCCGTCCACATGATGAACCGAGGCCGCTTCACCGGGTCTTTGAATCCGGCGATCAGCCCCCACTTCTTCTTCTCTTTCGACTCTTTCGCCATACGCACCCTCTCCTCGCCTGGATCCCAAGGTCATGCGCCAACCGCAGAACAAACAGAGACAGCCCCCTCGGCCGCCCTGCGACACACGATAGCCGAACCCCTGTACACGAACAATACGAACGCGCACGCTACAACGTCCGCTCTCAGCCTATTCGGCAAGCATCTCCGCATTCCTGCCTCGGTCGCTCACTCCACCTCGAGAATGAGTGAAATCTCCACGGGCGCGCCAAGAGGCAGCGCGGCGACACCCACGGCCTCACGCGCGTGCGCCCCGGCGTCGCCGAAGGCGGCACTCATCACGTCGCTCGCGGCGTTGATGACGCCCGGCTGCCCGCCGAAGTCCCGAGCGGAGGCGACGTAGCCCACGAGCTTGACGACGCGCACCACCGCGTCGAGATCGCACACGGACGAGGCGGCAGCAAGCGCGTTCAGCGCACACTGCGCAGCACAGGTCGCTGCTTCCTCCGGCGTGACGTCGGCCCCCACGACACCGCACGCAAGCAACTCGCCCTTGCGCACCGGCAGTTGGCCCGAGGTGAACACGAGAGAGCCGGTGCGGACCGCCGGCACGTAGGCGCCCAAGGCGGCGGCCGGAACGGGCAGTGCGAGTCCGGCGGAGTTCAGCCTGGATGCAACAGCGCCCGGCATCAGCGCGACGCCAGCGAGTCCGCGAGGCGTGTGAGTTCGGAGATTGCGGATGTGATCTTGCGCGATGCGCTCGCGGCTTGCTGCGACACCTGCGCCACCTCGCGCATCGAGACCACGACCTGGTCCGATGCGGTCCGCTGCTGCTGTGTCGCGATCGAGATCTGCTTGGCGGCGTCCGTGGTCTGCTCGACCTGGCTCACGATACGCTCGAGCGAGCTGGCCGTGTTCTGGGCGAGTTCCTGCCCCTCGGCCACCTTGTTCGCGGCCTTCTCGGTCTGCATGATCAGCGCCGAGGCCGACGCCTGGATCTCGCGAACCACACGGCCGATCTCATTCGTCGACTCGGTGACCGAATCGGCCAACTTGCGGATCTCCTCGGCCACGACCGAGAAACCCTTGCCAGCCTCGCCGGCCCGGGCCGCCTCGATGGCGGCGTTGAGCGCAAGTATCTTCGTCTGCTCCGCGATCTCGTCGATGATCGACAGAACGCGGCCGATCTCCTGGCTACGCTCGCCGAGCGCGAGGATGCGGTCAGATGACTGCATCGTGGTCTCGCGGATCTCTTCGATGCCTGCGGCCGTAGCCGCAACAGCAGTCATGCCATCTTCGGCGGTCGCGAGCGTCCGCTCGGCGATGCGTACGACCGCCTCGGAGTTGTCGGCGATCTGGCTCGAGGTCTGCGCGAGCTCTTCGACTGTGGCGGAGGTCTGCGTCACTGCCGCCGCCTGCTCGGCGGCACCGGAGGCCTGCTCTTCGGTCGCGGCAAGTACCTCGGCGCTCACAGCACGGATGTTCTCGGTGGCCATACGAACTTGCCCGAGAAGCTGCGCGGCCGATGCAAGAATGCGCGCGATCTCCTCGGTGAGTGCGGCCTCACCTTTCGCCTCGGTCGCAGCGATGCCGAGTTGCGAGCTCGTGTTGCGGAGCGCGCCACTCAGGGTGTGCTCGACCTCCCGCTTCAACAGCCTCAGGCACACGAAGCCGACACCGGTGCCTGCGGCGATTGACATGAGCCAGAAGAGCACCAGCGCAAGCATGCTCTTCGGCTCGACCAGGAGACTCGCCACAAGGGGGAAGACCGCTCCCGTCGCGGCGCCCAATCCGATCACGATCGTGCTTGCGCGCTGCGCACCATCCCGTACTTGTGTGCTCACAGTGAGCCCCCTGCTCGCGTGCGGGTCGGCCGACCGCCCCAGTCCCGGCTATGGTACCAGCACCGGGGCCCCGGCGTGAACGCTCGGGCCATCCACGTAGCGCAACCGGCCGCGTCACCGCTTGCGCTCCATACCCTATGGGGTATACGATGCGCGTGTTAGCCGATGCGTGGAAGGACTCGAAACGTGCGTACCGTGACCATCGATATCTCTGCCTGCGACCGCTCCCCCATGTGTCCCGCTCGCCGTGCGTGCCCAAGAGGCGCTATCGTACCGGTATCCGGCGGGTTCTTTCCGGGCTCGCAGGGTTACATGATCGACGAAGAGCGCTGCACCGGCTGTGCAGTGTGTGCGCTCAGTTGCCCTGGCGGTGCAGTGCGTGTTGGATAGGAGAAACACCATGACCGAGCCCAAGGTCAACGTAGAGGTCTTTGACTACCCCGCCGAGACCACCTGCTGGAGCGGCGGTTGAGGCCCCTCCTGGTCTCCGGAGGAGATCACCGCGATCATCCGCTCCGAGGTCGAGCACCGCTTCGGCGACAGCGCGAGCATCGTCTATCACGACACGAGCCGACCAGAGGTCCTTGCAGCACACCAGGCCATGGTGCAACTCATCCAGGACCAGGGTCTGGTCTACCCGGTGACGGTCGTTGACGGAGAGCCCATGTACGATGGAGCCGTCTCGTACCCGGCGATCCTGCGGGCCGTCCAGACGCGTCTGAGCGCGTCCTGACCGAGGCCATCTGGCCGCGCCACCCCCGCCTCGGCCCTGCTCGGGTAGACTGACACTCGACCCTGCCCGACAGTGCGGAGGCGCCGCACCATGATGGACGAACCCCACGCTACCGACGGCGTCGAGTCCGACACGGACACCCCGCCGCTGCGCGCTGTGCCCTACGGCCTCTTCTCCGCATGGCGTCGCATGGTGAACTCGATCGCTGGCGTAGTCCCCCGGGTCGTGAACGGTGCGCGCTCGGCGGTCCGCACCTGGATCGGACAGTGGCGACGGGTGCGCGAGTATCACCGGCACGCCTCCGAGCCCTGGACGGTAGCAACCGCGGCGGACCGCGAGACTGCAGCCGCTGTGGGCACGCGTGCGTTCCTCTTCGGCGTGGTCATCGCCGGCATCGTCACGGCGCAATCCTCCGGACTGTGGGGCCCTGCGGTCGTCACGACCGGGACCGAGGTGCTGTGGGCCGGTGCCCGGTTCATCATCATCGCCATGCTCATGCCGCGCGGCACGATAACCCGCACCCGGCTGTCGATCGCGTTCCTCGCCGGTCTGTTGCCCTACGCATTCGGCGCGACGTGGCCGCTGCGGATGGTAGCGCTGGGTGGGTCCGCCCTTCTCACCCGGCGCGGACTCCTCGGCGCGGGGGTATCCGCACGCGACGTTCGAGTCACGGTGGGCTGGTCGTTTGGCGGGCAGGCGGCGATCCTCGTCGGAGGCTGGCTCGTCCGGGCGGTCATCGCACTCATCACGCTGAGCTAGAGGCCCGCGGGCACATCCGGCGTCTTACGCGGCCTCTCGGCAAGCGCGATCCCTCCGATCACCAGCGCAGCGCCCGCCGATTGCGCGATGGTGAGCCGCTCCCCGAGCAGCAGTATTGCGAGAACGACGGTGAATACCGGCTCCATGGCAGAAACGAGCGATGCCTGCGACGCCCCGAGCTCACGTACGCCACGCAGGAACAGCGTGACGGCGGCGTAGGTGGGCACGAGCACGATCAGGGCCAGGATGAGCCACAGCCGCGGCGTCCATCCGGCCGGCGAGAGCGGCTCTCCCACGACTACCGTCACGAGGCCCACGCCCACCGCTGACAGCGCGAACGTGTAAGCCATGAGCACCAATCGGGATCGGTCTCCGACAAGCCGATCGGAGAGCACGGTGAAGAGCGCATAGCCGAGTGCGGCCCCGAGCGCTAGAACGATGCCGGTGCCGTTCACCTCGACCGCACCATCGAGCACGCCGGCGGCCAGCGCGCAACCGAGGAAGGTCATCACGATCGCTCCGAGCCGGGAGGGCGCGATGCGTTCACGATCGAGCGCGGACTCGATCAGCGCCACGATCGCAGGATAGGCGTAGAGCAGAACGGTCGCCACAGATGCGGTGATGTGCTGAAGGGAGAAGAAGAAGCACACCGACGCGGCGCCATATCCGGTGAACGACAGGGCGGCGTAGCGCGGTAGGTCCTTCAGCCCGTCACGAAGTGCGCCCGGGCGACGGACGGCAAGCAGTCCTATCATGAGCACACCGGCGATCGCGAAGCGCCACGAAAGCAACGGCAGGGGCCGGCCCCCTTCGGCGTACGCGAGGCGGGTCAGCACGGCCAGCGTGGCGAAACACGCGGCCGAGGTGATGACGACAAACAGCGCGGTCCTGCGGCGCACAGGCCCTCCATGATGGGCGAAACGGTAGAATCACGCTGGCAGAGGTCGAGCGGCAGGTCAATCGGAGGGACGAATGCCCCCTGTGAATCGCACCCGAACGATACGCACTACCGCAACGGTCTTCGCGGTCGCTTGGATGGGCGTGATCTTCGGCCTCTCGTCCCTGCACGGTTCGTCGGTTCCCGGGCGCTACAGCACGCTCGGTCACTTCATCCTCTACGCGGTGCTCGGGACGCTCTACTTCACGGCGCTGCCGGCCGGCGGCCGATGGGCGATCGTGGCGGTTGCGCTCGCGTCGCTCTACGGCATCTCAGATGAGATCCACCAGTCGTTCGTGCCCGGCCGGATGCCCGATCCGGTCGACTGGCTCGTGGACACGGCAGGGGCGCTCACCGCAGTGATGCTCGCCGAAGGACTACGGCGCCTCATTGCGAGACGCGACGCACGCTCTGACCCGGCCTGACGTCCTAGTAGATGCCGGTTTGCGCGGCCTGCTCGGCGGACATGCCCAGCTGACGCACCTTGATCTTGAAGTCGTGCGCGTTGCCCGCCATCGCAATCGCATCGTCCAGCGTGATGCGGTTCTCCGAGTACAGACGCAGCAGACTCTGATCGAACGTCTGCATGCCGTAGTACTCGCCCTCTTCCATGGCGTCCCGGATGAGGTAGGTCTTCTCGGAGTCCGTGATGTACTCGCGAATCGTGCCGGTCATCACCATGACCTCCACCGCAGGCACCAGACCGCCGTTGATCGAGGGTATCAGGCGCATCGAGATGATGCCCTTGAGCGTCGAGGCAAGCATCAGGCGCGTCTGCTTCTGCTGATACGGCGGGAAGAAGTCGATGATGCGGTTGATCGTCTCAGTGGCGTCGATGGTGTGCAGCGTCGACAGCACGAGGTTGCCGATCTCGGCGGCCGTGAGCGCGGCGGCCACCGTCTCGTGATCGCGCATCTCGCCGATAAGCACGACGTCGGGGTCCTGCCGCACCACATGGCGGAGGGCATCGGCGTAGCTCTCGGTGTCGATGCCGATCTCGCGCTGATTGATGATGCACTTGACGTCTTGGTGCAGCACCTCGATCGGGTCCTCGATCGTGACGATGTGGCCTTCTCGAGTATGGTTGATGTGATCGATCATTGCGGCAAGCGTGGTCGTCTTGCCCGAGCCTGCGGTGCCGGTCACCAGCACCAGGCCCCGGGGCTCCTCGGCAAGACGCCTGACCACCGAGGGCAGGCCGAGCTCCTCGATGCCGGAGCGCTCAGTGGTGACGCGCCGCAGCGTGATACCCACACTCCCCCGCTGATGGAACACGTTGACGCGGAAGCGGCCGACGCCTGAGAGGGAGTACGCGAAGTCGAGCTCGCGGTGGTTCTCGAACGAGGCCTTCTGGCGGTCGTCCATCATCGACGTCGCGAGCGCGCTCGTCATCTCGGGCTTCAGCACCGGCAACTCGCGCAGAACGATGAGTTTGCCGTTGAGCCGTACCGCCGGCGGACTCCCGACCTTGAGGTGCAGGTCGGAACTCCCGTTGTCGGCCATCATCTTGAGAAGTCCGTCTATGTCCGCCATGCGGCGCTCTCACCTTCGAATCGGGACACAGGAGGTACTTCGACGTGAAAGGCGCTGTCCTTTAGCTACCCGCACGTAGTCTACTGCAGGTCCAGCGTGCCTGACAGGGGGACCGTACGCCGAAGCGCCGGACGCAGCCAGCCGATCGCCGCAACCGTCACCATGAAACCCCCCACCAGGATGATCGACGTCTGGAGTCCCAGCTTCTCCGTGAGCGCGCCGGCGGCGAGATACCCGCCGACCGAAAGCGTGCGGCTGAGCGTCTGCTTTGCCGCAAACGCGCGCCCGGTCATGGAGGGGACCGTCATCGTCTGGAGCACGGTCGACATCGGCACGTAGAAGAACATGTTGGCGACACCCATCACCAGCAGCAGCGGTATGGACCATGCGACCGTTGGTACGACAGCGAGCAGCCAGTACAGGCCGGCGAAGACCGTCAGACCCCACAACAGCTTGCGCACGGCGCCGGCAGCCCCCGTACGGCCGATCAGGATGCTGCCGATGAGCAGACCGACGGTGATCGCGCCGTCCATGACCGCAAGTCCCGGTGCCCCCCCATCGAACTTCTCGAGCGCGAGAACGTAGAAGAAGAGCCCTGCCGCGGCAACCGCGGCCGTCGCGGCAGAGTACACGAGCAGCAGGTCGCGCAGCAGGTCGTGCTGCCAGATGTACCGCGTGCCCTCCACGACGTCCGCCCATACCCCACCCGTGGGGGCGACCTCCCCCGACTGCCGCGTTTCGCGATGGCCGATGCCGAAGATGAAGAGCGCCGACACCAGGAACGTGGCCGAATCGAGGAAGAATGCCAGCCGTGTGCCCATGCTCGCCACAAGTCCGGCCGCGAATGCGAGTCCGGCGAGCTCGGCGGCGGAGACCGTGGCGTTGTCGAGCGAGTTCGCAGCCATGAGCTGCTCCTCGTCGACCAGCTTTGGGATGAGCGAGAGCTTGGCAGGCTCGAAGAAGAGGCTGACCGTGGCCACGAGGAGGGCGACCGCGTAGACCGCCACGATGCTGTACTCCGCAACGAACGGCACGCTCAGGACGAGCACCGCGCGAAGCAGATCGGCGACGATCATCGTGCGGCGCTTGTCGAACCGGTCGACGTACGCACCGGCGACCATCCCGAACAGCGCCGCGGGCAGCATCGACAGGGCGAGCACGATGCCCATCTGCAGTCCGGAGCCGGTGGCCTCATAGACGAGGATGCCAAGAGCGATCTGGTTGACTTTGTCTCCGATGACGGACACAAGCTGACCGAGCCAGAGGCATCGGTAGTCCCTCGAGCGCAGTGGCTCGGCCAATCTCCCCCCGAGCATGGCCCCCCCCGTACCGTCGTCGACCCCTTGGCGCGAGGCCTACGGCCTGCACGCCCCCACGTAGTCGCTGCGCGCATCCAGGCTCGAGATCTTCACGACGTCACCGGTGTTCGGCGCGTGCACGAAGTTGCCCCCACCGATGTAGATTCCGACATGGTGAATCGTGCTCCTGCCGAAGAACACGAGATCGCCCGGAGCCAGATTGTCCCGGGAGACGCGCTGGCCGACGCTGATCTGCGAGCGTGAGCTGTGCGGAAGGCTCACGCCGACCCGCGCATAGCACCACATGGTGAAACCGCTACAGTCGAATGAGTCGGGACCTGCAGCCGCCCACTTGTAGGGAGAGCCCAGCTTCGAGAGCGCGATGTTGACGACCTCGGACCGCGGCGCGTTGGTCGGGTTTCCGTAGTCGGTCGCGGGGCGGCTCTTTGCCTTGGCGGCCGCCGCCCTGCGCTGGGCGGCCTCCTCCTCTTCCCGCTGGATCTGGGCGATTTCCGCCTCGATCCCCGAGAGGAGATTCTGCCGCTCGGCGACCTGCGCCTCGATCGTGTCCCTGTTCGCCTTCATCGCGTCCGAGTACGCCTTCGCCTCGGCCTGCTGCGCGGCGAGATCCTGCTGCACGATCTGGAGATCGGTACGCGTCTCCTTGAGTTCGGCGACGGTCGACGCGTCGTTGTCGTTCAGAGTCTGAAGGAAGTCCCAGAGCGTGGCGAACTCATCAAAGGACGAGGCGCCCAGGAGTACTTCGAGCGCGCCGAGCGGACCCTGCCGGTACATGCTGGACACGCGTGTGGCCAGGTTGGCCTCGAGGACATCCTGACGAGCGGAGAGCTCGGCCTGGCGCGCCTCACTCGCTGTGACCTCGGCACTCACGGCGTCGTAGGCGCTCTTCGCCTCGTTGTACTGCTCGGCGGCGATCTCGAGCTGCACGTCCAGCTCGTCGATCTGCGTCTTGATCTGCGCGGCCTGTGCGCGCTTGTCGTCGATCGGAGCGCCGAATGCGGGCACGGCAAGTCCGACGAGCAGTGTCATGATGATGAGCGGGCACAGGGCCCGTAGGGTCATTCGTGTCAGGCTTCTCGCCTCCTCGTGCGCTCCACGGTGGTCGAGCAGCCGGGCTATGATACCACAGCGATCGGGCCCTCAGACAGGACGGCGCATACCCCGTCCAGTATCTGCACGGCGACGCTCTGCGCCTCGTGCTCGTCGGCGGTAACCGTCTCGGGCACCAGCACGACAGCCGAAGCGGCGTGCGGCGCCCCCTTGAACGCTGCTATGAATCGCCCTTCGGAACGTGCGCCCGGTGCGATCGAGATCACGGGCAGCCGAGCCACGCCGACAGGCGCGCCGGAGCCCACGAACAGCCGGAGGCCGCCGGAGTCCCGGTCCGAATCGACCGAGACGCCAAGGCGCGCCGCGGGCTCGGCGGCGCGCGCAAGGTTCTTTACGCGCTCTGCCACCACGCGCCCGCACTCGTCGCCGTACACGAGAACGATGACCGCATGGCGCAGCACCTCGGCGGCGCGCGCCGGGGCCACCGCGAGCGACGCCGGTGCGGATGGATCCTTGCCGCTCCAGACGTGGTGCAGTCGCTCTATCGCGGCGACGGTTTCCGGACCGGCGATGCCGTCGACCGGCAGCTGAACGTTGGCCTGGAACTCGCCCACGGCTCGCTCGGTGAAGGCGCCGAAGATGCCGTCGGGCTCGCCGCACGCGAACCCGAGCACGTTGAGCGCCCCCTGAAGCAGGCGCACGTCCGCTCCGTGCAGAAACGGATACTTCAGGTAGAGGAGGCGGTCGCCGAGGCGGAAGGTCGCGTCGACGAGCGCAACCCAGGTCTCGTCGCCCACCACGCCGTCCTCGGAGAGCCTGTGCTCAGCCTGGAAGCGGCGGACAGCCGTGAGCGTAGCGCCGAAGAAGACGCCGTCGACGCCCGTCGGGCCAAGATCGAAGCCGAGACTCAGAAGACGCTTCTGAACGTCCTCGACCGCGGGGCCACGATCGCCCTGAGCGATGGGTCGAACCACACTGCCTCCGATCGGTACGCCCCCGTACCGTGGGGCCTAGTAGCTGTGCCGCTCCCGGAATCGGGCGACGTTTGCGCGCACGTGGCTCTGATGCAACTCGGCGCGGCGCATGAACGTATCGATCTCGAAGCCGAGCACGACATCGCCACTATAGCGGTAACGCGCATCGGCGCGGTCGAAGTCGAGCACATACGCGTCGGAGAGCACGGGAAGGATCCTGTCGAGATCCTGGCGGGTCCTGCCGGTCTTTGTCTGTACGTCCGCTTCGCTCAGCCACTCGGCGGTGTGACGCCCAAAGAGCACGAGGACATCTCGGAGCACGCGCTCGGTGTGCTCATCATCTGAGAGGGTGGCTAGCGCGCGGCTCAGACTCACAACGTGGGCCCCTTATCCTTGGACCAGGATAACGTTGAAATGCATTCTACGCGCCTGCTTTACGACGCGACAACCACCTGGTTCTTGCCCGCCCGCTTCGCCCGATACATCGCCTGGTCCGCCGCCTCCACAAGCGCTGCGGCAGTCGATGCGTGGGTGGGGTAGTTCGCCACGCCGAGCGACACCGTCTGCGTGACGCGCTCGCCGCCATCGCCGGTGATATGCGGATACTGCGCCATGCTCGCCCGAATCCGCTCGGCAACAGCCGCAGCGCCGGCAATGTCGGTCTCGGGAAGCATGATCACGAACTCCTCGCCGCCGTAGCGCGCGGCTACGTCGATCTCGCGCAGGTTCTGCTTGATGATGCCGCTCACGGCCTTGAGGACAGTGTCGCCCTTCGGATGGCCGTAGCGGTCGTTGAACTTCTTGAAGTCGTCGATGTCGAGCATGATGAGCGACATCTCGTGATCGAATCGTTGGCAGCGCTCCATTTCCTCGTCGAGGCGCTGGTGCAGATAGCCATGGTTGTAGAGGTCCGTCAGCCTGTCCGTGACGGAGAGCCGCTCGAGCTCCTCGTGGAGCAGGGCATTCTGCAGCGCCAGCGAGGACTGGTTGGCGATGCCCTGGAGACGGTCGCGCTCGGCGTGAGTGAGGTCGCGGAACGTAGCCGAGGCGATCAGTAGCACGCCCACCACCGAGTCGCCTGAGCGCAGAGGCGTGGCCGCCTGAGAACGGATCTCCTCAGGCCTGGTCGACCAGTCAGCGAGCTCGGAGCCCGGCTGCACGTCGCTCTGCTGGACGAACCCGTCCCGAAACGCCGCACCGATGATGGTCTCGGAGACGGTGACCACCGGGCGGAACGTCTCCTCCGGGCGGCCCTGACTGGCGCACAGCCGAAGCGTCCAGTCTTCCGGAGCGAAGAGGTAGATGGCCGAGATCTCCGCGCCGAGGATGCCGTTCGCCCCGTCCACGATGAGGCTCGTGACGTCTTCTATGGAGCTGAAGGTCGTGAGGGCTTTGAAGAACTCGTGTGTGAAGAAGATCTCTGCAAGCCGCCCTTCGAGCTCCTCATTCGCCTTCTCGAGCGCCTCCTTGCTGGACTGCAGCCGTCGTTCGTGGCTCCGGATCTTGTCGTAGGCCACCTGCAGCTCGACGAAGATCTTCTCCTGCTCCTCGCTGCGCTTCTTGGCGATCAGGAGATCCCAGACGAGCTCGGCGCCGGCTCCTGTGACGATGCCGACACTGCTGGAGCGCTCGGCTTCGAGCATGTCATGGATGGCCGAGTCCTCGGAGAGGTCCAGCACCAGGTCGAGCCCGCCGATCTGGTAGAGCTCGGAGATCTCGGTGGTCGTGAAGATGCCCAGATCGTCGGCGAGCCTGACTGCGGGCGCGGAGCGCACGGTATCGTAGACAGCAACGACGCTCAGGTTATCGACATCGTTCAAGAGACGCAGGACGGATGTGGCCCGAAGGCCACCCCCCGCGATGGCGATGCTGATATGGCCGTTGCGGGTCGCCATGAGAGCCGCCGACCCCGCCCGTTCCTCCATCAAGTACCCTTCGTTGGCATTGCCACTATACCCGTCATCAGAGGTCCTTGATGCCGTACCGGTAGCTTCGCACGACCACCAGCCCGGTATCGAGATGCAGTTCCATGGTTCTGGCGTGTGCACCACCGGTATCTTCGGCAACTAGGGGTATCCGCAACAGTGCGAGCTGCCGCTTGACCTCGATGATGTTCCGGCCGCCAATGCTCGGCGCACCGTTCTCGGAGCCGAACATCACCGACCCGCCGGCGATCTTCGCTACCAGCCGACGGATCGTGGAGCCCTGCGTGACCTCCTCGACGAGCGCGGGTATTGCGATCGATGCGAACCGGTTCACGAGTCCGTCCAGCCGCGTCTCGCTGGGCGTCGGCAGCATCACGTGCGCCATGCCGCCACGCCGCGCGAACGCGTCCCACAGCGTGACCCCGACGCATGAACCGAGGGCGGGCGTGACGATGACCTTCGGGTGCTCGGCGACCGCGATCTCGCCGGTCGCTACCAGCACCGTGTTCTCGTCCGGATCGGCCCAATGGCCGCCTATTTCGGTGACGCTGGCCATCACTCAGACGACGCCGAGTCGGCCGAGCAGGACGTCGAGGCTGTCCGGATCGGGCAGGTAGAAGAGTGCGCCGTCGACCACGATCTCGGTCGAGAGGAACCGCGTGACGATCAAGAGCGCGGAGTCGGCCTTCATGCCGATCTCGGCGGTAACGAACTCGAGGATGCCCCCGAGCATGTCGAACGCGAACTGCGGCGGCCCGGGCAACACGGCGAGCTCGGTGAGCCGGGCGATCGCCGCCAGGTAAGCCGACTGCAACACGCCGGCCGCGTGTACCACGAGTCCCTCCTCGGCCACGCCCAGCGACTTCGAACTCCCCGGCTCCCGGGAACGCAACAGGTCGGCGAGAGCAAGAAGGTCGGCGCGAGGAAGGACGAACAGGAGCGCACCCGACAGATCGCCGAGCAGGCGACTGTAGACGGCGCCGACAAGGTTCTCCGGACCGCCGAAGACCATCGGAACCTCGCTCACGGGGAGCAGCCGGGTGTCCGGCACATTGATTTCCACCGAGGCGCCGAGCAGCTGGGAGAGCGCCGTGGCCGCATGACCCGCGCCGATGCTCCCGACCTCACCGAGAGCGTCGATCTGGAGTTCTGTGAGGTGTCGCGGGTCCATGTCATACCTCCAACTGGAACAGGGTCCGGGGATCGAGGATCAGCGCGACACGCCCATCGCCGAGCACGGCTGCGCCACTGAACCCCTTGAGGCCGCGGAAGAGGGGCGAAAGCGGCTTGATGACGATCTCACGACGACCGATAAGCTGGTCGACGGCGAGCGCGCGCGTCTCGCTACCGGAGCGCATGAGCACCAGCTGCTCCGCGGATGCACTCCGCTCGGTGCGGCGGTCGTCGTCCTCGCATAGCGCGCTCAGACGCTGCAACACCACCGCGGTGCCGTCACGCAGCACGACGACCGGCTTGCCGTCGACCGTGGAGGAGCGGACCTCATCGGGAGGCAGAACCTCGTCGACGGCGTTGAGGGGCAAGGCGTAGACCCGGTCACAGTTGCCGACCAAGAGCGCCTGGATGATCGCAAGGGTGAGCGGCAGGATGAGGGTGACCTTCATCCCCTCACCAGGGGCCGAGGCCACGTGGATCGTGCCGCCAAGATACTCGATCTTGCCCTTGACCACGTCCATACCCACGCCACGGCCCGAGACTCGCGTCGCGGTCTCCTTCGTGCTGAAGCCCGGCACACACACCAGCATGAACACGTCTTGTTCGGAGCACGTCTCCCGCGCCGAGCGGTCGACGATCCCCCGCTCGACGGCCTTGGCCCAGATGCGCTCCACGTCCATCCCGCGACCGTCATCGGACACGGTGATCCGGATCTGATCGCGTTCCCGTTCGGCGTGCAGCCGGACGGTGCCACGAGCGGGCTTGCCCGCAGCGGTACGGTCCTCGGGGGACTCGATGCCGTGATCGATGCTGTTACGGAGGAGGTGGACGATGGGATCGCCGATCTCATCGAGCACCGTGCGGTCGAGTTCGATGTCCAGACCGCCCATCTCGAGCGTGATTTCCTTGCCCAGGTCGCGAGAGAGATCACGCACCATGCGCGGGAACCGGTTGAAGATGTTCCCCACCGGGACCATGCGCGTTTGCATGACCCCCTGCTGCAGATCGACGCTCACTCGCTCGAGGGTCGCAAGCGCGTCGTCGAGGTCCGCACGGGCCACATCGGCGGCGATGCGATCGAGACGTGAGCGAACGATGACCAGCTCACCCACGAGATTGACGATCTCATCGAGATGCCCGATGGAGATGCGCACCGTCTGCGTTTCGCTCAGCTTGGGCACCGAGCGGGAGCGCTGGGCCGCCAGGGGCTGGGCGGCGCTGTCTGCGGTCACGGGAACAGGCACGCCATCGGCCACCTCCACAGTGACCGAATCGACCTCGGTGACCGCCATGCCGGCTTCCTGCACCGCCTCGGCTGTCGAGCGGGTGCGCAGCACGATGTCGAAGGAGCGGTCGAACTGCTCGTCTTCGATCTCGCGCGCGCCGGGGACAGTCTCCACGACAGTGCCCATGTGGCTCAGTCGCTTGATCGCCATGTACGCCCGGACGCCCTTGAGCACACACCCCGCCTCCAGGGTGATGCGCGCCCTATACAGCGTTCCCTCCTCGGACTCGGCGAGTGCGGCCGCGCTGCTCCCCAGACGGGGCTGCACTTCGGCTTCATCGCCTGCGCTCTCGGTACGCGCGACGAGCGCCGCAACCATCTCGGCGATCTCGACCGAAGTGCCGCCCGACGACTCGTCGGCGATCACGTCCCGCACCGTGTCGGTGGCGCGCAGCACGAGGTCGATGAGCGTGTGGTCTGCCACCTGACGGCGGGAGCGGACGGTGTCCATGAGGGACTCCATCTTGTGCGTGAGTTCCTGCGTCCGACCGTAGCCCATCGCCGCGGCCATACCCTTGAGAGAATGCGCGCCACGGAAGACGGTCTCGACCGGTTCGAGGTCGTTAGGATCCGACTCGAGTGCCAGCAGACCCTCGGTTATGGCCTGGATGTAGTCGGCGCTCTCGCTTAGAAAGACATCGCGATAGGCTGACATGTCGTCACTCACGATGCGTCACCCCCTCACCGCGCGCCGGATCTCAGCCGACACACTGCCGAGTGGGACCACGTGCAACGCAGCACCCGAGCGGGTGGCAGCGCCGGGCATGCCCCACACGACACTCGTCTCCTCGTCCTGTGCGATCGTCTCGCCGCCGGCATCGCGGATCAGCTTCAGCCCGGCGGCACCGTCGGCGCCCATCCCGGTCAGCACTACCCCGACCGCGCGTTCACCGTAACTCGAGGCCACGCTCTCCAGCAGCGGGTCCGCGGCTGGTCTCACACCGTGCAGGGGCGGACCATCCCCAAGTCCGAGCCGCTTCACGCTCATGCCGACGATCCGCATGTGCGAGCCGTGGGGCGCGAGGTAGGCGACGCCCGTCTCAACCGGCATCCCGGCCTCGACCTCGGTGACCGGGATGTCGGTGACGCGTGACAGCCGACGCGCGAGGGACGCGGTGAAACCCGCCGGGAGATGCTGGACGATGACGTAGGCGGCCGGAAGATCCGCGGTAAGACCCGAGAAGACCGTTTCGAGCGCAGGCGGCCCGCCAGTCGAAGCGGCGATCGCGACAACGCGGTCGGCGGGAAGACCACGACGAGCGGGCGACACGGTCGTCCCTTTGCCACCCTCGAGCTTTTCGGCCGGGGAGGAGAACCGATGCTCGGGAGAGATGCGGTTCGCGATCTTGATCTTCTTGATGAGCGTTTCGCTCAAGTCCGCGAGCGAGAGCGCTACGCCAGCGGCCGGCTTCACGAGGAAATCGACCGCGCCGCGGTCGAGCGCCTGGTAGGTGGTGTCGTGATCGCTCAACGACGAGAGCATGACGACCCTGGCCAAGGTTGTCTTGACGATGTGCGGCAGCGCCTCGAGCCCACTCAGCTCGGGCATCTCGATGTCGAGGGTCACTACGTCGGGCTGAAGCGCGTTCGCCTTCTCGATTGCCTCGAGGCCGGTCTTGGCGGTGCCGACGATCTCTATCGACGGGTCGACTGAGAGCGCGCGCGTGAGCATCTGCCGGATGAGCGCAGAGTCATCGACGACCAGGACCTTGATCGGCGACCGCATGGCCCCCCAATCAGGCACGCGCCGCAGACTGCAGGCACTTCTTGACCGTCTCGAGGACCTTGGTCGGCTGGAACGGTTTGACGAGGAAGTCCATCGCGCCGTACTCCAGTGCCTCGACGATCATCTTCTGCTGACCCATGGCGCTCACCATCAATACCCGCGCAGTCGGATCCGCGTCCCGTATGGCACGCAGAGCCTCGAGTCCGCTCATCTCGGGCATCGTGATATCCATGGTCACGAGGTCGGGACGGACCTCGGCGTACTTCTCGATCGCATCGCGGCCGTTGACCGCCTCGTGGATGACATAGCCTTCCTTGGCGAGGATGTCCCTGATCATCATCCGCATGAACGCGGCGTCGTCGACGACGAGCACGGACCTAGACATCGGGATCAGCCTCCTGGGCGCCGGCAGCCGTCGAGAAGACCGGCTTGGGAAGCGCCTTGTCGGGATCGAGCAAGATGATGAGCCGTTCACCGTAGTTCGCGACACCCTCGAACGCGTCCGCCATCTCGCTTGCGACCGCCGCCTGCGGGGCGGGGCGGATATCGGCGACGTTCAGGCTTGCGACCTCGCGGACCACGTCGACCGCAAGCCCGACCGCCCCGAGGCCACTGTCCGCCACGATGATGCGCGATGCGGGCGTCGGCTCGATCGCCGCACCCCTGAGACGCCTGCCGAGATCGATCAGCGGGAGCACCTGCCCCCGGAGGTTGAACACGCCCTCGATCCCCTCGGGCGCGTGCGGAACCGGCGTGGGCTGCTCAAAGCGGATGATGCTCTGAACGCGCGCGATCGGCAGCCCATACTCCTCGCCGCAGAGGTCGAAGAGCACATACTGACGCTGTTCGGTGCTGACGCTCTCGTCCACGCCTATTTCTCCTCAAGGTGGAACTGCAGCGCCGACTCCTCGAGCCGACGTGCCATGTCCGCAAGGTCCTGTGCCGAGGATGAGATCTCCTCCATACAGGCCGTCTGCTCTTCGGCTGCTGCCGCGGTCTCCTGTGCGCTCGCTGCGTTCTGCTCGACGACCGCCGCGATGTCGTGCATCGCCCGGTCGACTTCGGAGGTCCGCCGCGCCTGTTCCGACGTCGCAGCGGCAATCTCCTGAGCGAGGGCAGCCGTTCGCGACACGGACTCGTTGATCTGACGCAGCGCCTCTCCGCTGCGCTCCACGACCTCTGTTCCCACACGGACCTCTTTCGTGCCGAGTTCCATGTACTTGAGTGCTTTGGCGGTCTCCTGCTGAACGTCCTTGATGAGCTCACCTATCTGCTCGGCGGCCTTGCCCGAGCCTTCGGCAAGCTTCCTGACTTCCTCGGCCACGACCGAGAAGCCGCGTCCGGACTCGCCGGCACGAGCCGCCTCGATCGCGGCGTTGAGCGAGAGGAGGTTCGTCTGGTCGGCGATGGTCGTGATCACGTCGACGATGCTGCCGATCTCCGCCGAACGGTGACCGAGCGTCTCGACCGAGCCCGCAAGCGTCTGGATCGCGTCGCGCACCTCGGCGATCTTCTCGATCGCTTCATGCGTGGCCTGCTCGCCGAGCGCGGCCGCACGCGCCGCCTCGTCGCTCGTCCCGCTCGCCTCCAGGGCACGGCGCGCCACGTCGTCGATGCTGGATGAGATCGACTGCATCGCGGCCGAGGTCTCTTCGACCTTGCGCGACTGCAACTCGGCGCCGTGCGCGATCTGCTGCACGGAGGAGGAGATCTCCATCGAGGACGCGTTGATCTCCTGCGAGGAAGCTGACAGCTGCGTGGCAGCGTTGGTGACCGACTCCGAGGAACGCCGCACCTCGCCCGCGATCTCCGAGAGCGAGCTGATGAGAGCGTTGCACTCGTTCACGAGCAGCCCGATCTCGTCATCGTGCGGGGCGATTGCCCGCACGGTCAGGTCGCCCTGGCCGGCGTCGACCATCACGCCGCCCAGATCGTGCAACGGCTCGAGGATGCGGCGACGGAACGCCCGCCACCAGAGGATCTGGCCGGGAACAGCACAGATGAGCATCGCCATCCCGCCGAAGAGGGCGGTGTAGAGCAGATTGACATGATCGATCCTCAGCACAAACCACGCGAACAGCCCGGTGGCTGTCAGACCGATGGCCACTGCCGGACCGATGGTGGCCCATGTCAGCAGCGTGAACGTCAACGACAGCCCGCGCATCACCTGACTAGGCCGGTTGGCTTGCGGCATCCGGATCCCTCCTCGAACGGTGTCCCCACACCCGATGTATCCGCCCTACGATAGCAAAACGAGCCGTTCACGACAGTCCTAAAGGCTTGCGGTACACACGCTCGCGACCGCTGACCAGTTCGAAACGCTTCGCCAGCGCCGGTGCCAACCGCTCCGAACGACCGAGAACGAGGTAGCCCCCCCGAGTGAGGGCCTCCCAGAACGACTCGATCAGACGTGACTGGTCGCCGTGGTTGAAGTAGATGAACACATTGCGGCAGAACACGACGTCAATCCCGTTTATCGGCGGGTCTTCGAACAGATTCAAGTACTGGAACCTGGTGACCTTCGCAATCTCGGGCTTCATGCGGAAGACTTCGCCGTCAACATCGACATACCGGTGTCGGTCGGAGGTCGGTATCTGGTTCAGCAGCCGCACGGAGTACTCCCCCCGCTTCGCTACGGCGAGGGCCTTGCGATCGATGTCCGTCCCGATCACGGAAAGCATCGCGTCGTTCGACCTCGTCCGGACGATCCCGTCGAGCATGGACATCGCGAGCGAGTAGGGCTCCTCCCCGGTCGCACACCCTGCCGACCACAGTCGCACGAGCCGCTGCTTGCGCGACTTCTTCGTCGCAAGCAGTGACGGCACCACCTGGTCCCGAAACAGCGCGTAGACCGTCGGGTCGCGGAAGAACTGCGTCACGTTGATCGTGAGCGTGTCGAGCAACTTTGCGTACTCCTCAGGATTCCCATCGAGGTACGCCGAGTACTGCTTGTACGTGTGCAGCCCGAGCGCGTTGAGCCGCACCGCGACCCTGCGGGCCACGTAGTTCTCACGGTACTGAGAGAGATCGAGACCACGCTCGGAACGGACCTTATCGAGCAGCCGGCTGAGGTTGCCCCTGTATGCGGGATCCGTTGTCTGCTCGGGCATCCGCCGCGTCGTCTCCTCCCGCGCACTTCACGAAAGACGTTCCCCTGAGTAGAATATGCGGAACTACGCCCACCGAACCCTGGGGGACCGATCATGCACCGTGCGTCACTTCCACTACGTATCATCGCACTCATCGGTGCTATCGCGCTGTTCATTCTTGCGGGCGGCGGCGCGTTCGCCGTTGCCGACGACTACCTGACACGCGAGATCCTCCCCGACGGCGCGACTGTGGCCGGCGTGGAGGTGGCCGGGCTCACGCGCGACGAGGCTCGCGCACTGGTCGAAGCAGAGGTGGCCCAGCCCCTCGCCGAGCCGGTAACGGTCACGTACCGCGACCGCTCCTTCACGCTCGACGCCGGCTCGATGATCTCGGTGGACGTGGACGGCATGGTCGAGACGGCATTCGAGCCCAGGGCCCAGTCTGCGCTCGTCAACCGTGTCGTGGACCGCGCGCTCCAGCGCGAGACCGGCGGCGACGCCGAAGTGGCCCTGTCCCTCGACGACGCCCAGATCGCAGCATGGCTCGACGAGGTCGCCGCATCCGTGGACACGACGCCGCAGGACGCGACCATGACGGTCGAGGCCGACAAGATCGTGCTCGTCCCGTCCCGCACCGCAGAGACTGTGGACCGCACACGTACCACCGAGATGCTGGAAGATGCGCTCACCCAGGGCGTGAAGACCGTCGAACTCTCGGTCACCTACACGGAGCCTGCGGTGACGGAGAGCAGTCTCGGCCCCGCGATCCTGGTCGACCTCTCCGAGCGCAAGCTCTACCTCTACGATAAGGGCGCGCTCGTGAAGGAGTATGGCGTCGCAGTGGGCGCCCCCGGGTTCTCGACACCGCGCGGCAACTTCACGATCGTGCTCAAGCGCTACATGCCCACATGGTCCAACCCGGGTTCGGCGTGGGCCGCAGGCATGCCCGCGTCCATTCCGCCGGGCCCGAGTAACCCCCTCGGAACGCGGGCGCTCAACCTCGACGCGCCGGGCATCCGCATCCACGGCACCAGCAAGGACAGCTCGATCGGCACCGCCGCGTCACACGGGTGCATGCGCATGCACCGGTGGGACATCGAAGACCTCTACGATCGCGTCGAGGTCGGCACGCCGGTCTTCATCGTCCGCTAGCGCCTCCGGGACACGCGGTCCCGCATCTCCACCTCGCCGCCGGGCTCAAGCCCCGAAGCCTTGAGCGCTTCGAGCGCACTCGCGCGCTCGGCGATCGGAACGCGCACGGCGAATCCGCAGAGCGAACCGAGGGCGCGCGGCGTGGGGATGAGCACCACATCGACCTCGGCTGCGATCAGCACTTCCTCGGCACGGATCGCTTCGTGAGTGCCCTCGAAGCCGAAGACGGCGAACGCCTCCCGCTCCGCGCTCATCGGCAGAGTTCCCGCATGGCGGCCACAGCGACGTCCACGTCCTCGTCGGTAAGGTTCCAGCCGACGCTGAAGCGCAGCGCGCCCGAGTCGCTCGTGCCGACGGCCTCGTGCGTCCAGGGCGTGCAGTGCAAACCGGCGCGAACGGCGATCCCCCAGCGACGGTCGAGCGCGAATGCCATCTCGTCGGGAGCGAGCTTCTCGTGGACGACGCTCACCACGGGCACGCGTTCCTCGGCGATCGGCGGTCCGAGCACGGTGACCCCGGGGATGTCGCTCAGGCCGTGGTACAGCCGCCGGGTGAGCTCACGCTCGCGCGATCGGATCTCTACGGCGTTCGCCGCGAGATAGTCGGCAGCGGCACCCAGGCCGGCGGCGGCGATGACGTTGCCCGTCCCCGCCTCGTACCGATCGGGACGGACGCGCGGCTGCTCGATCTCCTCCGAGCGCCCGCCGCTTCCTCCCTGCACCAGCTCCCTGGGATCGAAACCGGGCGCGAGGTACAGCACGCCGATCCCCTGTGGGCCGAGCAGACCCTTGTGGCCCGGCGCGACGTAGGCGTCTGCGCCGAGCACGCCGAGCGCGAGCGGAAGGTGCCCTGCCGCCTGAGCGCCGTCCACCACGACGATCGCGCCGTGCTCGTGCGCGATGTCCACGATGTCGCCGATCGGCTGGATGGCACCGGTCAGGTTGGAGGCATGCTGACAGACGACCATCCGCGTGGGCGCGGCAGCGACAGCGCGTTCGATGTCGTCCAGATCGATCCGACCCTGCGCGTCGACAGGCACTCGCGCTACCTTGACCCCGGATGTTGCGAGAAATGCGAGCGGACGCGCGACCGCGTTGTGCTCCACGGACGACACGACCACCCGGTCGCCCCGCTTGAGCGTTCCTTTGAGCACGAGATTGAGCCCGTACGTGCATCCAGGAACAAAGGCCAGGTCCCGTGGATCGGCGATGCCGATGAAGGCCGCCACCTGCGTCCGGGCGTGCTCCACTGCGCGAGCCGCGGCGAGCGCCAGCGAATGCGCGCTACGGCCGGGATTGCCGCCCGCGACGTCCATCGCGCCCATCATCGCCTCGGCCACCACAGGCGGCTTCGGCCACGACGTGGCGGCATGGTCGAAGTAGCGGATGCGGGGCGTGTCGGTCATCGGTTAGCCGTGCCCCCCGCCGGCAATCATCTCGACCGCGTGCTCGAGTTGATCGGCGACGATGCCGAAGCTCTCGCGCGCACCCTTCTCGCTGCCCGGCAGGTTGACGATGAGCGTGCGGCCCCGCTGCGCCGCGACCGCCCGTGAAAGCATCGCCCGCCTGGTGATGGCGAGGCTCATCGAGCGGATCGCCTCGGCGATACCGGGCACCTCGCGGTCGGCGATCGCGAGCGTCGCCTCCGGGCACTGGTCGCGAGGCGAGAGGCCGGTGCCGCCGGTGGTGAGCACCACGTCGCAGCGGTCCTCGTCGGCCATCCGCACCAGCGCCGAGGAGATGGCGTCGGCGTCGTCCGGGACGATCGCGTAGGCGGCCGTCTCCCAGCCGCGCTCCTCACTCAGCGCGCGCAGCGCCGCGCCCGAGGTGTCGTTCTCCTCGGTTCGCGTGTCCGAGCACGTGAGTACTCCGATCCTGAGCACAGCCATCTTAGGAAGCCGCCTCCACCACGATCTCGTCGCCGACGTTCACCGGGCCACCTTCGACAACGACGGCGAAGATTCCTTCCTTCGGCATGACGCAGTCGCCGGCCTGGTAGTAGATCGCGCACTTGGTGTGACACTCCTTGCCGATCTGGGTGACCTCGAGGAGTGTGGCGCCCACGCGCAGGCGCGTGCCCACGGGCAGCGAGACCAAGTCGATGCCGCTCGTGGTGATGTTCTCGGCAAAATCGCCGGCATCCACGTCCAGTCCCTTGGCCTGCATCTTGGCGATGGACTCCTCGGCCAGAAGGCTTACCTGCCGATGCCAGTCGCCTGCGTGCGCATCGCCGTCGAAGCCGCGATTCTCGATGAGCGTGCCGGCCGCGCCAGGCGTCTTGCGCACCGTCTTCTTCGCGGAGAGGTTGACCGAAGTCACCGTCGCTGCCATTGCTAGTCCTCCTTGGGGGTCTTGCGCGGGACGTCTTGCCGTTCCCAGGTGCCCGAAGCGCCGCCGGTCTTCTCGAGCAGGCGCACCGAGGTGATCTCCATGCCGCGGTCGACCGCCTTGCACATGTCGTAGAGCGCGAGCGCGGCCACCGACGCAGCCGTGAGCGCCTCCATCTCGATACCCGTCTTGCCGTCGGTCTCGACCACGGCGGTGATACGCACCGCGGAATCGCACGGCTCGAGCTCCACGCTTGCGTGCGTGATCGGCAGCGGGTGGCACAGCGGGATCAGATCGCTCGTGCGCTTCGCGGCCTGGATGCCGGCGATGCGCGCCACGGCGAAGACGTCGCCCTTCGGCGCCCGGCCCTCGACGATCATCGCGAGCGTTTCGGGCTGCATGCGGATGAGCGCTTCGGCCACCGCGCGCCGGTGCGTGACCGGCTTGTCGGCCACATCGACCATGTGTGCGGCACCGTGCTCGTCAAGGTGCGTGAGGTGCGAGCCGTCCTTCATGTCAGCCTCCGATCTGCGACATGCGTCGCACCGTGCCGAGCTGCATGTGATGCCCCTCGGGCTTGGCCGCCAGCGCTTGCTGGATGATGTCCCGCACGTCGGCATCCGTCCCCGCGCGCAGGACGCCGCGGACATCGATCTCCTCGTCGGAGAAGAGGCACGTCCGCAGCTTGCCGTCCGCGGTCAGACGTAGCCGGTTGCACTCGCCACAGAAGTGATGCGAGAGCGGCGAGATCACGCCGATCGTGCCGAGCGCCCCGGGGAACTGGTAGTAGCGCGCGGGACCCCAGCCGCCGGGCGCGTCATCGCGCGCCACCGCCGTGAGCTCGCCCAGCCCCGCGGCTGCCCCGTCGGCGGCGATGCGCTCGAGGATCTCATCTGTCGAGACGTGGTCACCCTCGCTCCATCCGTCCGCCTCGGCGCTCGTGCACGAATGCTCGCCCACGTCGCCGACCGGCATGTATTCGATGAAGCGCACGTGCAGCGGACGATCGAAGGTCATGCCCGCGAAGCCGACGAGATTCTGGTCGAGCGAGCGCACGACCACCACGTTCAGCTTGACCGGATCCATACCCACCTCGAACGCCGCTCCGAGCCCGTCGAGCACGTCGGCGAGGTTCCCGCCTCGCGTGACCCGCTTGTAGACCTCGGGGTCGAGGGTGTCGAGAGAGATGTTGATGCGCTTGAGGCCTGCTTCGGCCAGGTCGGCCGCATACCGCCGAAGAAGCGTGGCGTTGGTGGTGAGCGCGATCGCCTCGATCCCGGTGGTCTCGCGCAGGCGGCGCACGTGATCCACGATGCCACGCCGCACGAGCGGCTCGCCGCCGGTGAGGCGGATCTTGCTGATGCCCTCACTTGCAGCGACCGCCGCGAATCGCTCGATCTCCTCGAAGGAGAGGACCTCCTCGTGCCCTTTCCACTCCACGCCGTCGGGCGGCATGCAGTAGACGCACCGCAGGTTGCAGCGGTCTGTGACGCTGATGCGCAGGTAGTCGATCCGTCGGCCGAACGCGTCAGTCGCCATGGGGGCTGCCCTTCAGGAACGTCGCTTCCACCAAGTCGGCCAGCCCCTCGGCATCGTCCAGACCGAAGACCGGCACCTCCCCCAGATCGATCTCATCGTTGTCGGTGACGAGCGCGAACAGCTCGGCCGCTTCGCACACGAGCTCGGTCGAGCGGGCGCGCCGCGATACCTCGATGCGCACGTTGCCCGCGCGGCGGTAGCCCTCCGTGAGCAGGATGTGCACGTCGTTGGCCAGCGCGAGCAACTCATCGAGCGAGGCCTCATGATCCATCGTGCGCACCATGCCGAGCTTCGAAGGCGTGCTCACGAGCGTGACGGCTGCGCCGGCCTTCGCATGGCGCCACGAGTCCTTGCCGGGCACATCGATGTCGAAGTCGTGGACGTGATGCTTGACGCTGCCCACGCGGTAGCCGCGCGCGACGAGCGCGCGGATCAGCCGCTCCATCAAAGTCGTCTTGCCCGAATCGCTCTTGCCGACGACGGAGACGACAGGGATGCCCGCCCCGGAGGTCACGCTAGAAGCACCCGAGGTCGCAGTTGTGGACACGCACGCCGGCTGCGTCGGCAGCGGCGCCCGCGACTTTGTACGGCACTCCCTGGTCCTCGGCGAACTTCCGCAGCACGGGGCAGGTGATCTTGCCGTTCTCGTCCGCCTTGGCCTTGATGGCGTCCTTCATGTCGTCGGTCACCTGACCGGCCCACCTGGGGTCGGCGAACTTCTGGTTCTCGCTGCTCATGCCGTACCTTCTTCCATGTCGAGTCGGATGCACATCACCG
Source organism: Coriobacteriia bacterium (assembly GCA_030652115.1). Classification (NCBI taxonomy): domain Bacteria; kingdom Bacillati; phylum Actinomycetota; class Coriobacteriia; species Coriobacteriia bacterium. Next base: position 53,570 of record JAUSBK010000009.1, read on the forward strand.
ACGTGCCGGCGGGGACGAACGACTCCCCCTCCGGCAGCGATATCAGGCAGTTGCCGCGATGCATCGCTGTCAGCAGCGCCGAGGACTGGTTGCCCGAGACTGCGGCCGAGTAGCTCCCGTCGCCGCTTGCGGTGAGTCGTCCGCGCAGGAAGTACCGCCGGTCCGCCTTCTTCTTCACGTCGTGCGTGAGCGTCGCCACCGCACGCGGCCGTGCGAGCGACGTGTAGCCGGCCATCTTGCGGATGGTCGGGCGAACGAACATCTCGAACCCGACCATCGTCGAGGTGGGGTTGCCCGGCAGGCCGAAAAACGGCGTCCCGTCGATCGTGCCGAAGGTCTGCGGCGCGCCCGGGCGCATGGCGACCCGCCAGAAGTCGAGCTCGCCGATCTCCTCGAGAACCTTCTTCACTACGTCGAAGTCGCCCATCGAGACACCGCCGGTGGTGACCATCAGGTCGAACTCGGACGCCCGCGAAAGCAGCGCCCGGGTGTCGTCCTCGTTGTCGCGCGCCACGCCAAGGACGTGCGGCTCCCCGCCTGCCTGAAGCACCTGCGCGGCGAGCGAGTGCGAGTTGGAGTTGCGGATCTTCCCCGGCCCCGGCTTCTCGGTGACCTCCACGAGTTCGTCCCCGGTGGAGACGATGGCGACCCGGGGACGGCGCCGCACCATGAGCTGGTCGTGCCCCACCGATGCCGCCAGCCCGATCGCCGCTGGACCGATAAGCTCGCCGCTCAGGAGAACGGTCTCACCGGCGCGGACCTCCTCGCCGCGGCCCCGGATGTTCTCGCCGGGTTTGGCCGTCGCGAGGATCTCAACCGTCCCGCCGGCACCGCCGGCGTTCTCTCCCACCCGCGTGAGCTCCACCTTCACGACCGCGTCGGCTCCTGTCGGCACAGGAGCACCCGTCATGATGCGTGCGGCCTGCCCCGGACCCACGGACCGTTCTGGCGCCACACCCGCCGGGATGTGCTCGATCACGTCGAGCTTCACCGGGGTGTCGTCGCTCGCGCCTGCGATGTCGGCATAGCGAAGCGCATAGCCGTCCATCGCCGAGTTGTCGAAGGGCGCGACGTCGATGTCCGAGATCACGTCTTCGGCGAGCACGCGTCCAAGGGACTCGAGGAGCGATACCCGCTCCGGCTCGAGAACCGGGATGCGCGACAGAACCTGCGCGGTCGCCTCTTCGACGGTGATCACGAGTGTGCCTCCTCGCTCGGGATGATGCGCTGCGGGTTCGTGTAGACGACCAGTTTTCCGCCGCGGGCGTACCCCACGAGCGTGATAGCGGCGCGCTCGGCGACCTCGGCGGCCAGATCGGTGACCGCCGTGCGTGACGCAACCACCGGGACGCGCGCCTTGGCGGCCTTCACGGCCATCTCGTAGCTGATGCGGCCGGTGGTGAGCAGGAGCCCGTCTTGGGTGGGGGTGCCGTCGAGCCACGCGCGGCCGAACAGCTTGTCGAGCGCATTGTGCCGGCCCACGTCCTCACGCATGAGCACGAGCTCGCCGTTCACGCCGAGACCGCAGGAGTGGACGCCGCCCGTGTCGCGGTACGCCGCCGCCGCACGGGCGAGCTGGCCCATGAGGTCGTAGATCACATCCGGCGACACGGTGGCCGAGGAAACGACGGGCTCCACGCCACGCGCGTGCCCGACCGACGCGAAGGTCACGCCCTTGCCGCACCCGGAGGTCACGTAGCGCTTGCGCTCGGCCACGTCGGCTGGCGCTTCCTCGCGACTGCGTACGTACACGAGTCCGCGCTTGTGGTCGATGTCGACACTCTCGAGCGCGTCGCGATCGGTGAGGAATCCTTCGGAGACCAGGAAGCCGATGCCCAGGTCGTCGAGATCCTCGGGCGTGCTTTGCATCGTGGCGATCTCGTCGTCATTGAGGAAGATCGTGATCGGCCGCTCGGAAGGCATCCCGCGCTGTCGGCGCGCGCCCACCTCGATCACCGAGACGCGCGGAGCGGCTGTGGATACGTCGCTCGCGGCCTCATCGCGCACCTCGAGGAGCTCCTCGGGGGTGTTGACGTTCACAAGACTGCGCAGCCCAGGATCCACCCGGCGCAGGGTGTCGAGCGACACCTCGACGGTCTTGACCTTGGGCAGGATCGCGACCAGCCGGCGCCGACCCGACTCAAGAACGCGCCGCGCCTCCGGCAGGCAGCTTGTGTGGTAGAGCGCGAGCAGCGGCTCGGGGCCCTTCTCGGAGGTGGGAAGCACGACTTGCGCGCCGTCGCGCGCGTCCCACAGCGCGCGAATGACCGAAGGCTCGAGCCACGGCATGTCGGCTGCGAGTGCGAGCACCCACTCGTCCTCCGACCGCGTGAGCGCGGTGACCAGGCCCCCGAGGGGTCCTTGGTAGGCGACCTCGTCGGCGAAGACGGCTACGTTGGCCGGCAGGCCGGCCTCAGCGATGGCCTCGGGGCGGTTCGTCACGACGATCACGTGGGCGCACACCTGCGCGGCGATGTCCGCGACGCGCGCCACCAGCGACTCACCGTCGAACTGCAGCAGCGTCTTATCGACGCCCATCCGCTGCGAGCGGCCGCCCGCCAACACCGCGGCGGTCACCGGTATGTGTGTGGTGTCGTTCACTCAACCTCCATCGCGAGTGCCGGCCCGCGAGCCCGAGCACGAGCGTCGGGCAACTCTCGTATCATACCCCGCCGGGTACGTCGTGGGCAGGTGCCACGCGCACGGCGGTCGCCTTGAACAGGGCGATCGTGTTCGCGCCATGCTCGAGCCCGAGTTCCCGCGAGGATGCGCGAGAAACCGAAGCAGCAAGGCGCAGCCCGTCAGCAATCAGACTCACCCGATCGGTGCTGCCGCGATGTTCGACCGCAGCCACACGCATCACCAGCTGATTGCGTGCCGAAGACGGCGGCAGCGCCGCATCAGCTCCGAAGAGCGTGATGTCTTCGGGACGGATGCCGAGGAGAACGTCGGATCCGGTGGGCAGATCGGTGCGGGCGAACAACACGGCGCCCTCGACCGCGATCTCGGCGATGCCCTCCTCCGTGGCCGCGATGCGCCCACGGAGCGACCCGTCCATCCCGATGAAGTCAGCGACCCACTCGTCTGTGGGAACACCCATCACGTCGTCCACGCTGCCGCTGCGCACCACGTGTCCCTCGTTCACGATGCTCACACGGTCGGCGACCACCATCGCCTCGTCCTGGTCGTGCGTGACGTACAGCGCCGTCACGCCCTCGCCCGCCAGAATCTCCGAGAAGTCACCGACGAGACGTCGCTTGATGAGCGGGTCGAGATACGACAGCGGCTCGTCGAGCAGCAGGATGCGGGGCTCGAGCACGAGCGCCCGCGCGAGAGCCACGCGCTGGGCCTCGCCGCCCGACAGTCTAAGCGCCGAGGACTTCTGCGTGCCGCCCAGCCCCACGCGCTCGAGCGCGGCCGCCACGCGTTCGGTGCGCTCGGCCTTCGAGACGCGGCGCAGCGCAAGGCCGTACTCCACGTTCTGCTCGACCGTACCCTTGAAGAGATACGGGTTCTGGAAGACGGCTGCCATCATCATACGGGCGGGTTTGTCCCCCGCCACGACCTCGCGGCCGTCAAGGAGGATCCTGCCGGACGTTGGCTTCTCCAGAAGTCCCAGAATGCGCAGAAGCGTTGACTTGCCCGAACCCGACGGTCCGAGCACCACGTGCGACTCGCCGTCACAGAGCTCGAAGTGCCCGACGTCGAGCACGGTGCGCTTTCGGTAGCGCATGGTGACGTTCTCCGCGGTGATGATCGGCTGGCCGCCGCAGCGCCGTTGCCTAGCGTTCATAGCGCCCACCCGACTGCTGGACGCGCGTGAAACCGTTCATGATGACGAAAGCGATGCCGATCAGGATGAGTCCGAGACCGAGGGCAAGCCCGAAATGTCCCTGACCGGTCTCCAGTTGGATCGCGGTGGTCATCACGCGCGTCTGTCCCTCGATGTTGCCGCCGACCATGCTGACGGCGCCAACCTCCGAGATGATGCCGCCGAAGCCGGCCGCGATCGCCGCCATCACGCCCCACCGCGCCTCTTTGATGGTGAGCGCCGCCTCGTGAAGTCGGGACGCGCCCAGTGATCGCGCCTGCAGGCGAAGCTCCGCGGGAACAGACCCTACTGCCGCAAGCGTCACGCCGGTCACAATCGGCGTGGAGATGATGACCTGCGCCATCACCATCGCGGGCACCGTGTACAGGATCCGGGGCATGATTCCGCCGGTCAGACTGAGATAGGCATCGTACAGCGGTCCGCTTCGTGAGATGAGCATGTAGACGACGAGCCCTACCACCACCGGTGGCAGCCCCATCCCGGTGTTGACCAGTGCGATGATCAGTCCCCGCCCCGGGAACCGGCGCGAGCCGATCACGTAGCCTGCCGGGATGGCGATCGCCATCGCAAGGAGCAGGGACACGCCAGACACGCGCAGGGAGAGCCCGATGATCTCGAACGTCCCTGCGTCTCCGCCGAAGAGCAGTCCGACCGCCTCGGCGATCGCATTCCAGAAGATCTCCATCTCGCCCCTCAATCACACGCGGGGCGTCGCCGCATGCGGCGACGCCCCGTCGATGAGCGGTTCAACAAACGCCGCTACTGCGCGTTCGGGAAGAAGAGCGGCTCCCCGAACTCCTCCACGCCGTACTCGGCGATGACGGCCTGGCCCTCTTCGCTCGTGATCCAGTCGGCGAAGGCCTGCGCGCCCTCCATGTTGGTGGCGTCGGTGACCGGGATGACACCGTACTGGTTGAACAGGGCCGTGTCGCCCTCGACGAGGATCTCGAGGCCGAGTGAATCCCGCATGTTGTAGTACGTCGCACGGTCGGTGAGCGTGTACCCGCCCATTTCCGAGGCCATCGTGAGGCAGTCACCCATGCCCTTGCCAGCAGAGATGTACCATGCGCCGGCTGGCGTGATGGCGGCCTTGGTCCACAGGGCCTTCTCGGCCGTGTGCGTTCCCGACTCATCACCGCGGGAGATGAACGAGGCGCCGGCGGCGGACAGCTTCGTGAGTGCCTCAGCAGCCGTCGCGGTCCCCTTGAGACCCGCCGGATCGGCAGCGGGACCTACGATGATGAAGTCGTTGTACATGACGTCCTTGCGCTCGGTACCGTAACCGTCGGCCACGAACGTCTCTTCCTTGGCTTTCGCGTGGACGAGCAGAACGTCGGCGTCCTTGTTCTGGCCGAGTTCAAGCGCCTCGCCAGTACCCTTCGCGATCACGTTGACCTTGTACTCCGGATAGGCCTCCTCGAATGCCGGGATCAGCACGTCGAAGAGTCCCGAGTCCTGGGTGGACGTGGTCGAGGCGAGGATGAGGTCGGTGGTTTCGACCGGTTCCTCAACTACCTCTTCTGTCTCTTCCTCGACTGGCTCCTCTTCGGTCGCGCACGCGGCAAGCGAGAACACCAGCGCGAAGGCGAGAAGAACAGCGACGAAGCGCCAGACGGCAGTACCCCTCAAGCGGTCGATCATGTGTGCTCCTTTCCAAGTACGGGAGGCGGACCCGTTTCCGGTCCCACCCTATGGGCCCTACTGCCATAACGGCCGCTCTACCGTGACAGGCCTGCAGGGCTCGGAGGCTATGGCCCGCGCATCGGGCGCGGGTTGCTAGGAGGCAGTGTAACGCAACGCCACAAGGAGCGCGCAAGTCCGAGCGTCAACCGGCACGCGCAGGGCCCGTTCGCTCAGCCCTGCTGGGGCCGCGTGGCCAGCGTTATGAGCCTATGCGCGACGAGGCCAGCCAGAAAGCCGAACGCCATGTTGGTCAACAGCGCCACCAGCACGGTCACCGCCACCACGGCCATGTCCCTGGCCAGCCTCAGGTGGCGGACGAACCTGATGAGCTCGAGTCCCACCATGAACATCATCGCCCCCACGATGGCCTGTGGGAACGCGGCGAACAGCCCCGCGATGGAACCGGCGAAGAAGAGGCCGAGCACGATCTCGATCGTACCCTCGATGAAGTTCGTCCCGGCCGTGCGGGCACCGTAGAAGTACTGCCCCACGAGCCCGCCTGCCCCGTGGCACATGGGCATCCCTCCGAAGACCGGCGAGACGAGATTCATCACGCCGTGGCTGAACGCAAGCTTCCGCGGGCTCACGTGCTCATCAGGCCAGTAGCTCGTGATCAGCGAGGAGGTGGAGATGACCGCGTTCGCCGCAGTGAGCGGCACCTGTGCGAACCCCGCCAGCAGCAGGGTCTCCCATACCTCGGTGGGGGTGAACGTGGCGATGGATGGCAGGCGGAACTGCACGGGAGCCAGCCCGTCGAAGCCGCCCTGCAACAGCATGATGAGGATCCCGCCACCCACGAGCACGATAGCCGCAGGAGCGTACCTGTTCTTGCGCAGCGTGAGCACGATGATGACGCCCGCGATGGCCAGCAGCCACGAGGCGGAGCTCAGCTTGATCGCTTCGGCTGCGAGCAAGACGCCGAGCGTCACCTGGACTCCCATCACGACCGGCTTCGGCGTGACGCGCGCGATCCACGTGATGGCCCCGGTGGCGGCCAGGAGGAGCCACACGATACCCATGCCGAACCCGGAAGCGCTGATCATCGAGGGTGTCCAATGCTGCGCGATCGCCACCACCGCGAGCACCTTCATCGGCTCGATCGGCATCGGCAGGCGGTAGACGAGCCCGGTCGCGATGTTCGCGAGCCCCATCATCACGAGGAAGCCCGCCGGGTCGAGATCGCACACGACGATGTAGCCGATCGCAAGCGGCAGCAGGGTGCCGAAGTCGCCCATCGAACCGGCGAACTCGCCGAGGCTAAGCTTGATGTCCTGCTTCGGCATAGGCGTCGTCTCGCCCGTTCACATCTCCACGCGCAGGTAGTCCGCCAGCGCCGCGCCTGCTCGCACGAGGGTGCGTCGCGGTAGGACGAGAAAGAGCGGACGCGCGACCGGGAAGCCTGCGCCCTTCACCTCGGCGACAGTGCCGAGGTTGAGCGCCTGGTGCGCCACCTGGAGACTCACGATGCCGAGACCCATGCCGCCTTCGACCGCGCTCACGATCGCCTCGTTCGTGCCGAGCTCCATGACGACATCGAGATCCGCGGGGTCTACGCCGCCGCGGCGGATGACTTCCTCGACGGCCATACGGGTGCCCGAACCCTGCTCGCGGACGATGAAGAGTTCACCGGTGATCTCGCTGAACGAGATCGGGCTGTGCGCTGCGAGCGGATGGTCGGGGGGGCAGATCAGCGTGAGGTCATCGGAGCCCAGCCGCTCGTAGACGACCCGGGCGCCGTGAACCTCGGCGCCGGTCATCCCCAGGTCGGCCTCGCCGCTCTCCACGTGCGCGACCACATCGGTGCTGTCGTAGACGCGGAGCGTGACGCCCACTTCGGGATAGAGCTTCAGGAAGCCGCCCAGCAGGCGCGGCAACAGGTACTGTCCAGGCGTCGTGCTCGCGGCCACCGTGAGCCGACCGCTGACCGTGCTCGACACGGCGTCGATCGCGCTACGGGCGTCGTCGAGCTCGGCGAGGACCTTGCGCGCGTGAGGCAGCAGCGCGTGGCCGGCCTCGGTGAGCGCTACCTTGCGATACCCGCGATCGAGCAGGGTCGCGTCGATGTCCGCCTCGAGCGCTTGGACCTGCATCGTCACGGCCGGCTGCGAGATGCCGAGCATGCGGGCGGCCTCGGAGAAGGAGCCGTGATCCACCACCGCGACGAAGGTCCTGAGCTGGCTGACGTTCACACGCGCCTCCCGCCGTATAAGCACCCGTGATATGCATGCTAGCGCAGTGACCGGTGTTTGCCACCGTCCGGCTTGTGGCACACTCCACTAAGTGAGAAGCGTTCTCACCTTGAAGGGTGGCGCGGAACAGTGCCGAATCGGATGGCGGACAGCACGAGCGCACGAGCGCGAGGCGCGACGCCATCGGCGCGCCCGGACCTCCGTTCGCTGTACGGCACCGCCCGCATGAGCCCGCAACGGGCGCTCATCGCCGAAGCGGTCAGCGCGCTCCCCGGAGCCTTCACCGCGGAGGAACTGCACTGCTCCGTGGGGCGCACGGCCCCCGGTGTGGGACTCGCGACCGTCTACCGCGCGCTGGCCGCCATGCAGGCAGCGGGCTCCATCACCTCGGTCGGCGAGCGCGGCGGCTCGGCGCTTCTGGCTCACTGCGCCCGGAACGACCATCACCACCATCTCGTGTGCACCGAGTGCGGCGCCGTCGTGGCAATAGACTGCCCGCTCAGCGCGGAGGCGCTCGCGTCGGCCGAGCACGCCGGCCACCTCGTCACCCGGCACGAGATCACGCTCTACGGGCTCTGCGCGCACTGCCGGACCCGGCGGGAGGACCGTTAGATGTCGCACATCCACATCCCGGACGGCGTGCTCCCCTGGTGGCTGTGGCTCGGCGGCTGGGCGCTCGCATTCGGCCTGCTCGCGGTCGCATCCCGCCGGGCAAAGCAAGCCGAGTCACGCCGGGCGGTGCCGCTCATCGGGGCCGTCTCCGCGCTCGTGCTCGTTTCGATGGGGAGCGAGATCGTCCCGCTTGCCTACCACATCAACCTCACCGTGATCGCCGGTGTACTGCTCGGCCCGTGGCTCGGCGCGATATCGGCGTTCATCGTCGTGCTCGTACTGGCGCTGATGGGGCACGGCGGCATCACGGTGGTCGGGCTCAACACGCTCGTGATCGCGACCGAGATGGCGCTGGGCTGGGCGCTTGTGCGCGGCGGGGCACGCCTGCTCGGGCCGACGCGCATCAGGCCGCTCGCCGCCGTGGCGACCGTACTGACCCTCGCGATCACCACCACGATGCTCGTCGGCATCGTGGCGCTCGCCGGCACCGGGGCGACCGCGCGCGAGACCGGAGCGCTCGATGCCGAGACGCTCGAGTTTCGGAACCCGTTCTCCGATGGCGTCATCGCCGTCGGCCTGCTCGGCGAGCACCACGGAGAGACCGAGGATGAGCACGCCGAACATGCGGGTGAAGGCGGGCTCTCGGTGGCACGCTTCGCGGCGATCGTGTACACCCTCGGGCCGATCGGGTGGCTGCTCGAGGCGTTGGTGACCGCAGGCATCCTCGGCTACGTGGCGCGGGTGCGCCCCTCGCTCGTGTTCGGCGAGCCGACCGCCGAAGACCACCACCCCCACTACGGCGACGAACACGGGAGGCACTAGTGGACATCACTGCTGTCGACCGCTCGGCCGTGCTCGGCGACACGCTACTCCACCGCGCCGCACCCGCGAGCAAGCTCATCGCCGCCGGCCTGCTGCTCGGCGCTGTTGTGAGCGTGAATGACCCGCTCGTCGCGGCCGGGCTTGCGCTCTCGCTCACCGGTGCGGCGGCGGCCGTGCGCCTTCCGCTCCGGCAGATGCTGCCGCTGGCGCTCTACCCGACGCTCTTCGCGCTGGTCTTCGCCTTCGCAGCAGCCCCCGGACCGGTGACCGGCGCGCTCTTCGTCCTCAAGGCGGTGACCGCCGCGCTCGCAGTGGTGACGCTCATGTTCTCGACCCCCTACCCGCAGGTCTTCGCGCCCATCCAGCGCATCACGCCGACGATCGTCGGCGACGCCCTGCTGATGACGTACCGATCTCTGTTCATCCTCGCCGAGAAGTTCGGCGACCTGCTGCGCGCCGTGCGTCTGCGCTCGGGCATCTCGGCGCGCCAGCCGGTGAGAGCGGCGCGCGCGACCGTCCGCGCACTCGGCGGACTGCTGCTTTACTCCTTCGACCTCTCGCAGCGCGAATACGACATCTTGCGTCTGCGCGGCTACGAGGGCGGGCTGCGCGTGAGCACCCGCCGCAGCGTCGAACCTGCGGCCGACGTCGCAGCCGTGGCGTACGCCGCGATCGTGCTCGCCGTGGTGCTCGTCTTCCGCACCTTCCCCAACAACCTCGGCGGCTACTCATGGCTCGTGACCGCGGCGGGCACACTCGACCTCGCACTCGGCTTGCTGATCGGACGGAGACGCGCATGAAGGGGCACATTCACGACCACGGACCGCTTGCAGGGGCCGAGGAGATCGTCCGGATCTCGTGCATCCGCCACACCTACGAGGACGGCACCTCGGTGCATCTGTGCGGCCTCGACTTCCTCGCGCACACCGGCGCGCGCGTGGCCGTACTCGGCCCGAACGGCTCGGGCAAGACCACGATGCTCTTCCACATCCTCGGCCTGCTGAAGAGCCAGGAGGGCGAGGTGCGGGTGTTCGGCATGTCCCCCGCCGACGAGTGGACGAGCATCCGCCGACGCATCGGCGTGGTGCTGCAGAACGTGGACGAGCAGTTGCTCGCTCCCACCGTGATCGACGACGTGGCGTTCTCGCCGCGCCAGTACGGGCTGCCTGAAGGCGAGGCGCTCGACCGGGCGCACGTGGCGCTCGGCCTGCTCGGCATCGAGCATCTTGCCGACCGGGTACCGCACAACCTCTCCGGCGGCGAGAAGCGCAAGGTCGCGCTTGCGGGCGCGCTCGTGATGGACCCCGAGCTGCTCGTGCTCGACGAGCCCTTCGAGGGACTCGACCCGGCCTCGCGCAGCGCGCTGCAGGATCTCATGAGCATGCTCGCGCGGGAGCGCGGGATGACCATCATCATGTCGACGCACGACATCGACTCGGTGCCGGAGTTCGCCGACTACGCCTACGTGCTCGCCCCCGGCGGCGCCATAGCGCTCTCGGGTACGCCCGAGGAGCTGTTCGCGAACGCCGACACACTCGCCGAGGGCAACATCGAGCCGCCGATCCTGGCCGAGCTCTTCGCGCGACTGCGGGAGCGCGACGCCACCGCGCCGCCGCTTGCGCTCTCGGTGGCCGAGGCCGTGGACGCGCTTGCCGAGTGGAAAGGCTGCAGCGCCTAGTCGGTCGCCGGCTCGGCGGCCTCGGGCTCAGCTTGTTCGACAGCAGGCGCTTGTTCGGCCAGCGGCGCCGGCGCGACCTTCGGAACCGGCGTGTCGAACAGGATCGCCACCGACGGCCGCATCATGACGAGGTAGGTGAAGATCGCCAGCACCACTCCGAACGGCCACGACACCGTGGCGCCGAGTGCTGCGGCGACGAGGATCGCGATCCGGTGAGTGCGGCGCCGCATCCAGATGCCGGCGAGTATCTTGAGCACGCCGCCGCCGGCGAACCACACAATGAACCCGAGCCCGATCGCCATGAAGAACCAGCCCATGAACACCGGCGGTGCATCGGGGGCCGACTCGTCCCAGGGCACGAACGCCATCATGGCGCCCATCCCCACGTAGATCAGGCCGTAGAGCGAGATGAAGATGTCGAGACCCGCGAGCACCCAGAAGAAGATGGGCAACAGACGCAGATGCTCGGTATCGAGGATCTCCTGACGCTCCTGCTCGGTGACCATGCGTCCTCCGCCCCAGTCGTCCGGCGCGCCGCGAACCGCCTCAGCCCTCAACCGGGAAGATGGCGGTGATGCCCTCGCGCGCCACCACGATGAACGGCGGCGAGGCGACGAGACGATCGTCTTCCACCCGATAGATCGACGCCTCGGTTACGGCGTAGAAGTCCTTGTTCTTGCTGTTGAGCGAGTCCGAGAGGCGGGCCCCCTCGAGGATGTGCATGTCGCCCTCGATGCGATGGTCCTTGGTGATGATCATGACGCGGATGGTGTCTTTCTTGGTGATCGCCATGCAGTTGCCTCCCCGGTGTCAGCGTGCCTCACTGCTCTTGTACCCTCGCACTACCGTACTGACTCCCCCGTGACCTCGGTCAATCGGAATTCCACGATGCGCCTTACGAGCTCTGTGGGCAACGGCTGGTCGAGTGGGAACCGCACGGAGCCCTTGCCGGTCTTGTACGGCTTGAGGTCCTCCTTGAACGCCTCCATGCCGCTCGGCGCAGGATAGAGGCCGACGTGCTTCTCGTAGCCTGCGAAGTGCACAAGGTGCTTGCCGCCGAGGTCGAACGTCGGGATCGCGTAGCTGATGGTCTCGACAGCATCCGGCGCCAGCGCGTGGATGAGCGCACGCATCTCCTCGAGAACCGCTTGTACATCGGGTGGGAACTCCGCGATGTACTCGTCGATCGTGGTGGCCGAAGAACGGTTTGTCATCAGCGACACCAGCCTTTCCGTGGATGCGGCGCCAGGCAGCCGGACGTCATCGCCCGACGCTGCCCCAGAGCGCGAACACGATTCGGGCACGTCCGTTCACCACAAGGTACATCGTCGCAGAACGTCCGTCCGCAGCTTCCACCAGATCGGCGGCCGTCCAACCCGCCTGCACGTCGCGCCCGATCGTGCCCGCTTCGATCGCTGCGAGGAGTTGCTTGAAGTTCACACCGCCGCCCGGAACCAGCCCGCCTTCCACGAACTCCACCTCGCCCGCCCCGGCGAAGAGCACCTTCTGGTGGGTGAGCTGCTGATCGAACGGGTCAGCCGATTGCGGGAGCGCGTAGAGAAGCCAGCCGGCATCAGCATCGGCGATCCGCCCGATCGGGGCAGCATCCCCCGCGTACGCGCTGATCGGCTGCCCTGGCGCCGTCTCCTGCGGACGCACGAATCGCAGCCCTGCGAAGCGGTTGCCCTCGGCGACCAGACGCGTAGCCGGGAACCCGGACTCGACCACTTGCTCGAGGGCGAACGTGAGGAATGCGTAGCCCTCGCGCAGAAGGTAGTAGCGGGCCGAACAGGCGAACCACTCGGCGTAGTTCGACTCGGTGGGGATCATGCCGTGCTCCTGTGCCGAAGTCGGCCATTCACTTCGTAACCTCTACCCCGCGGGTCGGACGCGATCGGTTGAACGCGGTGTCCCCTACGGACCGGTGCCGCTCTCCGTGACCATCCACGGCAACAGCGGATGCGCGCGCTCGACGCTCACGAAGCGGATCTGTTTGCCGGCGCCGGCAGCCTTGCCCGGCCACGGATCGCCGTACTCCACGACGTACCACGCCTCAGCCGAAGTGCGCTGCATCGCCGAAGCGGTGTTCTCCTCAACCGTGAGTCCCGTCCGCCACGGTCGCCAGGTTGCCGCGTACGTCGCTGTTGCCGGTCCGAAATAGCCCGCCCACAGCGGCGCCGCGAGCACCAGCACCACAGCGATGACGACGAGCACCGCCAGCCAGCGCCTCCGATCGGACATCTCAGCTCCCCCCGAGCGCGAACGCCACCGCCGCGGCGGCGTGGAGCTCGCCCGTGTCGAACAGCGGAACGGCCGAATCGTCCGCCGAGACCAGCAGCGGGATCTCGGTACAGCCGAGGATGATGCCTTCAGCGCCTTCGGCGATGAGGCGTCCGATGATCGCGCGGAACTCGGCGCGCGACTCCTCCGAGAGGATGCCGCAGCACAGCTCGGTGTAGATGACGCGGTTCACGAACTCACGATCCTCGGGCCCCGGCACGAGCACCTCGAGGCCGAAGCGCTCCGTGAGGCGCGTGCGGTAGAAGTCCTGCTCCATCGTGAAGCGCGTGCCGAGAAGTCCCACGGTGCCGATGCTCGCGCGAAGGATAGCTTCGCCCGCGGCGTCGGCGATGTGGAGCATCGGCACGCTCACGGCGGCTTCGATGGCGTCGGCCACCTTGTGCATCGTGTTGGTGGCGAGCACCACGCAGTCCGCGCCGGCCGCCTCGAGCGAGCGGGCGGCATCGGCCATCGCGGCCGCCCCCTCCTCCCACCTGCCCGCCGACTGCAGCACCTCGATGTCGTGGAAGTCGACGCTCACCATCACGATGCGCGCCGAGTGCAGCCCGCCCAGCCGTTCCTTCACCAGCTCGTTGATGCGCCGGTAGTACGGAACGGTCGACTCCCAGCTCATGCCGCCTATGATGCCGATGGTCTTCATAGCTTCTTCTTGTACCCCGTCCATCGCGCTGCGAAGCCCGCCGATTCGTAGAGCGCCGCCGCGTCAGCGCGGCACGACTCGGTGAGCAGGATCATCTGCTTGCAGCCGTGCTCGCGCGCGAAGCGCTCCAGCTCGCCGAGAAGGGCCGTGGCCACGCCTTGCCGACGATACTCCGGATCGACCACCACGTCCTCGATCACGAGGTACGCGTCGGCGCCGCCGTACAGTCCGCGGCACACCACGCCGGTCGCCGTCCCCACGCAGGTCCCGTCGATTCGCGCCGCAAGCAGCGCGTGATCGGAATCCGCTCCGAGATGCCGGAGCGTCTCGGCCATCGCGCTGGCATCGGACACGTCACCCCAGAAGTGCGCGTGCAGCCTGCCGATGGCTTCAAGGTCGGTGCTCAGGACTCGGCCGATCTCCACCGTCACTCCTCCGCTTCTTCATCTGCTCTTCGCTAGCGTCAGCGATACCGCCTACGTCGGCGTGACCAACCGCACGAGCTCCCCGACGGTGGCAGCAACGTGCGTGGGCCGGGCCGACGCGATCTCCTCGGCGCTTCCGAATCCCCAGAGCACGCCGATGGAGCGCAGGCCGTTGGTATGCGCGGCCTCGATGTCCACGCTGCGGTCGCCGATCATGACCGCCTCGCCATCGATCTCGCCCCGACCGAGCAGCCCGGCGAGCTGCTGGCTCTTCTTCACGCCGATGTCGCCGCCGTCGACGAAGCTGAAGTGCTCGCGGATGCCGAACAGCTCGAGGATCTTCACCGAGTACGATGCGAGCTTGGACGTGCAGACGCCGAGCCGGGCGACCGCGGCGAGCCGTTCGAGCGCTGCGGGGATCTCCGGGTACACCTCGTTCTCGGAGAAGCCCAGCCTCGCATAGCGCTCCCGGTACGTGGCCACGAGTGCGGGGATCGCGTCAACGGCATCAGCGGGTACCAGCCTGCCGAAGATCTCGTCGAGCGGCGGTCCGATCTCAGCAGCGAGCAGCACCTCCGGTACGATCGGGAACCCGTGCGTGCCCAGCGCGTGATTGAGGCTTCGGGCGATGCCCACGCTCGGATCGCTCAGCGTGCCGTCGAGATCGAAGACGAGCGTCGAGAAGCCGCGACTCATGCGATGCGGGCCCGGTCGAGCGGTTCGAGTGCCATGCTTCCCCGTTCAACGTACGTCCACGGGCACCGAACCGTGCCCGGCATCCCCGATGTAGCCTACCGCATATGCTCACTCCTTCGGCAGACCGAGATCGAATCGCCAGTGCCGGGAGCGCATCATGCGCCCCTTCGGATACTCCACCTCGGCCTGGCGAGGATCGCCTCGTCGAACTCGGGCCCGCCGATGAAGTGGGGTCAGATCCGGATCGCCGAGCAGGCTGCGTAGAAGCGGCAGATCACGGGCCGCTTAGGGGCGGATCCGGACGTCGAAGCGGGTGCGTCGCCGCAGCATCCTCCAGAGTCCCGCCACGGGGTTCCAACCCGGAACGCGCCGCATGTAATCCGCGTATGCATCGCCGAACTTCTTCCTATCGCGCGCGTCGGCACGCCGGAAGTCCACGAGGAACGCCGCGACTGCCATCAGGCCGAGGACGCTCGCCGGAACGCTCTGCGAGTACAGCGCCAGGGCGAGCGCGAGCAGCCAGGCCGCGGTGAACTGCGGGTGGCGGACGATCGCGTACAGGCCCGTATCCACGACCACCGTAGTGTTCGCGAAGATGTCGCCCTTCGCAACGCCCCCCACGCGCTTGAACTGGATGACGGGAACGACGAGGACGAGCAGCGCGATCGAGCCGAGGACCACGCCGACGACTGCCAGCCATCGCGCTGGCCCGGAACCGCCGATCACGCAGACGCCTGCCTGCAAGACGACGAGAAGCCCGCCGAGTCCGAGACCGGGGTAGTCACGGCCCCGGATCTTCGGCGTTCCGCCTTCGGCCATCATCCGACCGCCTCTCATCGGCTGCTAGCTTCCCGGCCTCAGCCGGAATGCCGCCCAGCTGTCGTCCACGCTGACGATGCCGAGCGGGCGAAGCCCCAGCCCCTCGGCCACCGTCCACACGTCATCCCGGCTCATGTCGAGACCGGCCGCCCTGGAACCTTTGCGGAAGAAGACCCACACCGCAGCACCGGGGGCGAGTGCCTCGACCGCCGACGGCAGTCCGGAGTCGAGCTCGGCACGCGTGCTCGCGAACAGGAACACCAGCTCGGCAGCGGATGCGTCCACGAACACCGGGTCCGGCAGCCCCAACGCCTCGACGATGCCGGGCACGGCGTTGAGCACCGCGATACGTGTCCCGGGTCTGATCCGGGCCTTCTCGGCGACCGACTTGTCGGACATAGGCACTCCGATCATCCGATGGGCACATGTCCGGCCACTGTCTGCACGCCGACTCTCGGGCTTCAGTTGTCCGCATGACGCCTTGACGCCGCGGGCGTGCGCTTGTGATGCTCAGTGTACGACGACCAAACGCGTCAGCCGGAAGCCGAGTCGAACCGGGCAGCGTGCGCTGTCCGCCGAAGGGATGGCGGTCAAGCAATGAACAGTATGTGGCGTGCCTCAGTAGTGCTGATCGTGGCGCTCGCGCTTGTCGCACTTCCCGGCTGCGCCGGTGACGACGAGAGCGGCCTCGACCAACCCTCGGCGACACAGAACGAGAGTGCCGAAACGGGTACCGGGCAGGACCAGGCACAGGCCGAGACAGAGGTCTCGGGGCGCCCCGCCGAGTTCCCGAACGACGTTCCGGTGCATCCGGGCACGGTGACCGCGTACGACCCCATGGCAGTGACCGAGTCCACGACCGTCCACCAGCTCACCGTCGAGTCGGCAGCATCGTTTGACGACGTCATCGCATGGTACGAGACCGAACTCCCTGCTGGCTGGTCGGTCGGATTCCTGGAGCAGGACGACGAGAGTGGCGGTCGTGAGGGGAAGATCGCCCTAAACGGCGGCAGCTACACGCCCGCGAGCCCGGAGGGACTCGGTGGCGGCGTGATCATCGGCGTCTTTGAGGGAGACACGACCCAGATCGTCACGACCGTCACGGTCATGGCGCCGTAGGTTCGGCGCGATCCGCAACCAGAATCCACCGGACCTAGGGTAACTTCTAACCGAACAGGACCCGTGGAGCGCTCGTCTGAAGCAGGAGGGGGTGGGGTCATGGGCGTGCAGTGGATAGACCATGCGGGCAAACGCATCCTCTACGTGGACTACTCCCAATGCAAGACCGAAGAGGAGATGCTGGCGATCTACGAGATGCAGGCGCAGCAGATGCGCCTGCAGCCCAGGACGTCGCTCGTGCTCTCGAGCTTCGGCGGCGCATCGATCGGCAGCGCGTACATGAAGCGCGTGAGCGAGGGTGGCCGGACCCAGGGCGACCTGTTGCTCGACAAGGCGGCGTTCCTGGGCGTTGATGGCCTCAAGGGAATCCTGTTCGACGGCTACGTCAGAGTCACGGGCCTCGGAGACAAGGTCAAGACCTTCGACAACGAGGCCGACGCACTCGCCTGGCTCACGAACGACTAGTCACGCGCGGCCAGACCCAGGCCACTGTTCGTCCCGCCCGCCGAGTGAACGGCGCTCCCCAGGGCCCTAGCGGCGGGTGGCGACAGCCCCCTCCAGAGTGACGGGCATGCGCCACGGACGCTTCAGGCGATACGGCGCCGCATCCGTGAATCCTGCGGCGATCAGCGAGTCCATGAGCACGTCGCTGTCTCTCATGTTCTTCAGTTCCAGGGCCGGGTTGCCCGGCTTGGTGTCCGGCAACGGTATGAGCGGACGCCCGAAGTCCCAGACGCTGATGCGCCCGCCGGAAACGAGCACTCGTCGGGCCTCGGCGAGGAAACTGAAGTAGGGCTCGTCGTCCAGGTGCTTGACCATGGCATTCGCCATCAGCAGATCGAAGGACGCATCGGGAAACGGTAGCTGCACAGCGGAACAGACTCGTAGGTCCACGGTGGTCTCGGGAGAGACGATGCTTGCCAACCGACGCCGCGCGTCTTCGACCATCAGGCTGCTCACGTCCACGCCGGCCAGCACTTCGGTGCCGTGACCGCGTGAGTAGAGATCCGCCAGCCACAGCCCGGTCCCGCATCCCGCGTCCAGCACGCGTGCGTAGGGTCCGCCCGCGAGACTCTCCAGGACTGTGGGCACTTCAATCGGTCGACGCCTGCGAAGGTACCAGCGCATGTACCACGAGAATGGTCCGAAACCCCTCAGTCCACGCTCGTAGCCCTTACCGATTGCGATCTCATCCGGTTGCATGTGACGACCGCCCTTCCCCCGAGTCACGGTAGGCTGCAGCTGCCCGCCGAAGCCTCGCGGTCCAGCCTACAGCGTCGGCGCATCAGCTGGAAGCACCTGTCAGCAGACGCGAGGCGTAGCGGAGATAGACCACGCCATCGGAGAAGCGACGCTCGTCGAGCAACGTCAGGTCAAGCCGGACGTGGCCGGGGAGGAAGGGCAGTCCTCCGCCAACCGCGACCGGGAAGACGAAGAGATGGTACTCGTCCACGAGCCCTGCGCTGATCGCCTCCGCCGCAAGCGTCGGACCGCCGACGAGGATGTCGCTTGAGCGATCCTGCTTCATCCGACGAACCGCCTCGGGATCGAAGTCCCGCTCGATGCGAGTCCGGGCCGTCGACACGGTCTCGAGCGTCTTCGAGTAGACGATCTTGTCAGCCGCGCGCCAGATCGCCGCAAAGTCCCGGATGTACGGCGGGTCCTCGGGACTCGAGCCGAGCGTCTCCCATGCCGCCATGACCTCATACATCCGGCGGCCGTAGAGATGGGTGCCTGCGGAGCGCTCCAGATCATTGACGAAGGTGTGGACCGACTCGTCAGGCATAGCCCAGTCGAAGCGACCGGACTCGTCAGCGACGTAGCCGTCCAGGGATGCGAGTGCCGAGCAGATCAGCCGTGCCATGACGCCTCCACTACTGCCCCTTGTGGGGCTTCACCTTGGCCAGATTGTGCTCGACACCTGCGCGGATCAAAGACGTCAGCGCGCGCTCCCGCAGATCGTCCCCCTCGTAGTAGTCGATAGCCCGCGACTTGTTGCCTTCGAGCTGCGCGTTGTACAGCCCGTGCGGATCAGGGAGACTCGCGCCCTCCCAGAAGCCCAATCGGACGCGCTCCTTCAGGATGACCCCGACGCAGACGATCCCGTTGTGCTCGAAGACGGCCGAGCCGATCGGGTTGGCGGGCCTCATCCACTTCACATCCTCGGTGATGTCAGGATCCGCGACGTGGATGACCTCGCGCAACCTGGCGAGAGTCTCCCCGCGCCAGCCCGGAGTCTTCGCGATCATGTCGTCGATCAGTTCGCTTCGAGCGGGCATCGCATCCTCCAAACCGCTGCAGTCCACAAGGTACTCAGTCGTCGATTGGCTCGAGACCCTTGATGCTGTCCTTCATGGCCTGGATCGTCTCGGGGGAGTGCCCCTGCCAATCGGTGATCTCACCCGTAACCCGCAGCGGCTCACGGGACCGGTATGACTTGGTCGGATTGCCCGGGAACTTCTTGTCCGTCAGATTGGGGTCATCCTCAATCGGACCGGTCGGTTCCACAATGTAGATTCTGCCGGGACCTTCGCCGAGTGCCAGCTCTGCCCCCCAGGTCGCCGCGTCCAGGGTGGCGGTCAGGTAGACGTAGGTGGTCGTGTTCCTCTTCCCGTAGTTGGAAGTGCGGCCAGCCTCGATCAGGTCTCCGGGTTTCAGGTCAGCCCGTGTACCGTGGTAGAACCGCTGCAAACTCACGTCCTCTATGGCTGCCACCGGCCCGCTCCTTTCACGCTGCGCGGCTGCGCTGCCGCGCGCTGCATCCTGCAGCCGCTTCTCTGCCGCCCAGTAGTCGAGATGCTCGCCGCCACCGACATCGATGGACCGGCTCTCCAGCACACGGTAGCCGCGATGCTCGTAGAAACCGCGCGACGGCCGCGAGATGCTGAGCGCGGTCGCTGTGATACCTGCGGCGTGCGCGACCTCCTCCAGCTCGTCCATGACGTGTGCGCCGATGCCGAGACCCTGGAACGCGGGATCGACGAACACACCGGTGATCTCGTTCCCGACGAGAGAGCCGGTGGCGATGATCGCTCCACGGTGCTCCACGACGAGCACATACCCGGTCGCGTCACGATCGCGGATGCGATCAAAGGAATGGTAGTCCTTGAAAAAGGCCACCGCGCGTGGTGCGTACACGCCCGAATAGCAGGCATCGATCGTGCGGTGGATCAACGACGTGACTGGTGGTGCGTCCGGAGTCTCGAACTCACGCAGACGCATATCGGACCAGTCAGTCACCGTGTGATCCTAACGTCGAGGGATTCAGTCGCGCCCACTACTTCTCAGTCTAGCCGTCGACTCCTGCGTGTCGTTCTGGTGCGCCTGTCAGGCGTCTCGCGGCAGAGCACGGATGCCCGCATCCAGCTCATAGAGGATTGTGTCCAACCGGCTCTTGCCCGGTTGGCGAGCGGGCATCTGCAGCAAGACCTCGCGCACTTCAGAGGGGACGTGCTCGATCGCCCAGCGGACCTCACCTGCACCGACGCTCTGATCACCGGCGTCGAGTTCGAGAGCCAGGGCGGCATAGGCCGCCGGACCGACGATGTGCTTGGTCTGATGGACGTCCGCCAGAGGATGCGTGTAGGCGCTGGCTGCCGCAGCGCCCGCAGCGCGAGCGGCGGCGGCCGCAGCAGGGTCGCCTACTTCACGTGCGGCCGCATGTGCCTCCAAGGCGAGGGTACGCAACCGGGCCGCGCGCTTTCCCCCCGCGGCAAACTCCCGGCTACCTTCGATCGCCGCACTCGGGCGCGAATCTGAAGAAGCGTGCCTCTCATACACCGACAGTGCCCTCTCGGCGCACTCCGCGGCGTAACCTCCGATGACCCTGAGTGACTCCATGCTCAGCGTGAAGTACTTGGACTCGCCATCCATCGTTCTTCTCCCCGGAGATGCTCGGGCCGCGAGTGGCCTGCGCGCCTGCTGTTTCTCAGTCTAGCCGACGACTCCTGCGCATCGGCCGGAGGCGCTTGTTGGACACGCAGGTTCATGACAACAAGACGGCTACGATGACCATCCCAAGGTCAGCGGCAACGTGCGACGCGACAACCGGGACGAGGCTTCCCGCCTCGTGCGTTAGTCGCTGCCATAGGAACGAGGTCGCGGCGAGCGCCCCGAAGCAGATGGCAAGCCACGGGAGACTGAGAAGCGAACTCAGCACGATCATGTGGTATCCGGCGAATGCGACGTGGGCCAGCGGCGTTCGCTCTCTGAGCGGCGTCCAGTGCAGCTGCTCGAGCACCGGATGAACCAGCCCGTAGTACCCGACCACGCCGAATAGGGCAGCACCTGACAGGCGATGGTCGGCCAGCCATACCGAAAGGTCGATGCGGGCCACGAGTGGCAGAACGAAGTACAGGAGCGGCGCGCTGAGCACCGAGGGGACGATCATGAGCGCCAGCGGACTCCACGACGGCTTCTTGAAGCTGATGACCGGTCGGGTAACCACGAGCCACAGCAGGATCTGGGCGTGATAGGCGAGGATGGCAAGCCACGCGTTGCGCCCGAAACACCAGAAGAGCACAACGGCAAGGTAGGGTGCGGCCATCATCAGGGCGAGGATGAGGGATTCGCGGACACCGCGACCACCCTCGGCCCCCCTGCCACTCATCCCCAAGTGATCTCCCTGCTGTGTCTAGTGTGTTGGCGCTTCAGCAGACGTTGCGCGCTTCGGGACTAGCGTATCTGACGGCGTTCTGCTGGAAGCGCTCGTCAGGTGTGCATCCAGCCTTGCGGAGACTCGGTGCTCGCCTCAATCCCGGCAGCGTCGAGGAAGTCCTGGAGTCTCACGTCCCGAACGAGCGCAACGCGTTGGTGCGGGATGAAGGCGGCCACCCATTGCCTCTCGCGAGGCGGATACAGCAACAGGCTGTCGCCCCAGTCCTCAAACTCGCCGGCATCCGGTCGCAGCGAATCGATCAGTTCTGCCGAAACCCGCACCCTGCCACTGCACGGGGGCTCGTCCCCACTGGGATACACAGTCACACGCTCGAGGGATTCCGACTCTCGCGAAGCGGAGAACGGCTCTGGGAAGTCGGTCGGCTCTGAGTCGGGGTAGAGGCAGAGCACCATGTCGCAGGTCTCGCGCTCGCAGAACACTTCAACGAGGCGAAGCCACAGTTCGTCGTCCGAATCTTCGATGTAGAGCATGCTCCTCCTGTCGCGGTGCACAACCGGCCGACAACCCCAACTGGCCCTCAGGTGGTGAGATGGGTGACGAACATCGGAGTCTTGCCACCACCGAGCTCAAACCCGCACCGCTCGTAGAAGCCGACCTCCGCGTCATACGCGATCAGCACCTTGCGTGCATACGACTCGTACTGGTCGAGCATCTTCAAGACCAGCTGGCGGCCGATTCCCTGGGACTGATACTCGGGCCTGACGAGCAGGTAGTGGAAATAGGCGGTCATGGCTCCGTCGGCCAGCGCGTTCATCAATCCGACGAGTCTGGCCCCGTCCCAGGCCGAGACCACGCTATGGCTGTTGCACATCGCAAGCGCAAGATCGTCCGGATAGTTGCCCGACGACCAGCCAACCGACAGGAAGAGCTCCTGCAGCTGCCGAGTGTCGAACTCCTTGTGTTCCGAGTATGTGATAGACAACTGAATCTCCCTCAACCAGCATCCGTTACTCACGCGAGCGGTCTGACATGGGTGCGTTTGAGCGGGGCCCGCCCCCCGCGACGTGCTGATTCTACCTCTGCGCGCTACCCGCCGCCCATCGTCAGGGCGGAGGCGCCCCGGCGAGTCGGTGTCTGTGCGCGGGTCAGCACCTCGGCCGGGCCGTAGATGTCGCCTGTCCGACCGCACTCATGCTGGGTGTGTTTCCCCTGCGGCGATGGGCGGGAACAGTCCTGCATGAGGGTTTCTTCCACGGAGGGCTGAGACGATGGATGACCGAGTACGCAAGCCTCACGGTAAGAGGTGGCTGTTCGCACTAGTGGCCGTACTGGTGGCCCTCGGCGTGACGTTCGTCGCCGGGATGTGGTTCGCCGATCGTGGCGAGCGGACCGTAGCGGCTGTCACCGAGTCGTACGCTGAGGCGTATGAGGGGCTCGACACGACCAAGGATGTGCCAGGCCTCATTCCCCTCTACGCTCCCGATGCAGTACTGCAAGATGCAGCCGCTGACCGGACGTACACAGGAACCGCTGAGATCGAGGCTGCACTGAACGCACTCTCGGCGACACCCGACTTCGATCTCACGATCGAGCGGATGCTTGTTGGTGACGACTGGGCGCTGGTGTTCTGGACCGCCGATGGAATGCGTCCCGACCTAGACAGGGTCACGCAGGTCGTCGGCGTCACCTCACTGGAGGTGTCGAAGGGCAAGATCGAGAGGGAAACCTGGTACTACGATCCCGCCAAGGCTCCGTTCTGACGGCCCGGATACCGGCGCACTGCGGGCGTGAGGGGAGGTTGCGGTGAACGCGAAGCGTATGGTCGTGGCGTTGACGGTGCTTCTCGTGCTTGGTGCTCTGGTCGTGGGCTGCACGGATTCCAACGTCCAGACCGGCACGTACGTGGGCTGGGAGGCCAGCTTCGAGGGAGACGAAACACCCAGCTACATGATCGAACTCGACGACGGAACGAAGATCATGGCGCTGAGTGAGCAGCCTCCACCGGAGGCGGGCGCACAGGTCACAGTCCGCAAGCTGGATGACGACACCTGGGAGATCGTGCCAGACGAGTGAGTCGGGCCTCCGGCGGGGATGCGCCGTCCGGACTACCGGCGAGATGCTACCTGACGACCTGGGTGCTAGCTCCGTTTGGAGGTTGAGCGCCGAACAGCACGACCTTCTCCGAGGCTCCTTTGGCTCTATACATAGCCTCGTCGGCATTCTTCAGAAGGGCGTCAGCCGATTCTCCGTCTCCGGGATACATGGCAATGCCGGTACTGCAGCCTATGGACAGAGTGGTCCCGGCGGATTCGAACTCCTCGGCGATGCGGTCGATCATGCTCCTCGCAAGGCGGGTGACTTCGGCTTCCTGCCCAACTTCCAGCAGCAAACACGCATACTCGTCACCACCCCAGCGGCTGACCATGTCCTCCGCGCGGACAAAAGACCGCAAACGATCGGCGATCATGATCAGCACTTCGTCACCCACATGGTGACCGTACGAATCGTTGATGCTCTTGAAGTCGTCGACGTCGATGAAGAGGACCGCAAGCCCCCAGCCGTGCCGACGAGCCTGAATCAGCCCGTGGTCGAGACCCTGGTCGAACAGCACCCTGTTGGGAAGACCGGTGAGTGGGTCATGAAGCGCGCGCTGCAGGGCTTCGTCCTCGCTCGCCTGGGATTCCGAGAGATCGTCGCGCGCCGTGGCCAAATCGACCTTCATATCAGCCAGATCGGCCTTCGTGTCGGCGAGTTCGGATTCGATGCCCACTCGCTCCGCGACCTCCACGGCTAGGGCAGTATTGACCTGACTCAGGTCGTGAACGGCTTGCACCACTTCGTTCTCAGCATCTTCGTACTGAGAGATGGCCCGCTCGACGGAGTGAGCCGGGATGTTCGCCCTCTTGCCCTGCTTCAGGACCGCAGTTGCCGAAGTGAGTCTGCCGGCGGCCTTCTTGATGGCTACTTTGATCTTCCGGCTACGCCCCAGCACGCGTCCCAACGAATCGCTCTCTGCGGTTGAGGCCTCGTTTGGGTCGAGCGGCTCTGGCTTCATGGGCGCTCTCTTTGGACGTGCGTTACGTCTGACGCTAGCATACTCTCCGGGCTTCGCCGCCAGTACCCATCAGGCATTCCTTCCCGGCGAGTATCTACCCGGCTCCGCCCGAAAGCGCTTGTTTGGCGGCTCCGTCGCCGACCGGCCGCCGATAGGTCGCCCTGAACCGGCGCACCGGTGGGTCCTCGTCATCCACGTAGTCCTCGAACTCGAACGCGGTCAAGCCGACCTCCTCGAAAAGCGCCAGCTCGTTCCTCGTCAGGGGCCACGGCATCATACCCTCCGGCTCACCGGGCTCCCTCCCGCGTGTGATCACCAGCAGGATACCGCCCGGTGCAACGAAACCGGCGACCCGCCGGATGGCATCGACCCGCAGCTCGGGTGGCAGCACCTGGAGCGTGTAGGACTCCACGACAAGATCGAACCGCCTACTCCACTCTGCGGGCGGCCGCAGGAGGTCCGCCGCGAAGTAGCGCACGGCCGAGGACGGGAACCTGCGGTGACACCAGGAGATAGCCGCGGGAGAGATGTCGAAGGCGGTTGTGTCGAACCCCCGACGCGCCAACTCCTCCGCATCGTCACCCAGACCGCATCCGACCTTGAGCGCATTGCGTCCCGAGCCGACCACACCGCGAGGTTCGAGCCAGTCCACCAGATTGGGGTTCGGTTCGAGATCCGCCCAGGGGATGATCGTCAGATCGTCAGCACCGTAGAGTTCCTCGAACCAGCCGAGAGGATCGCCTGCGGCCACATGCCGTTGCGCCAGTTCTCTGGCAGTCGCCCTGTTCTCGCCGACCATCCTACTCATCCGCCTAACGTCTCGGCGCTTCGGCTGTGTGCCACCTGCTCATCAGTCTAGCCGACGCCCTGCACGTCAGCTGGAGCGCTTGTTAGGCGGAGCCGAGGCTCCTGCTCATGACGACACGCTTGGTCCGCTCCGAGTCGAGACCCGCCTCGGCTTCGAACCGGCCCCGCATATCCGCGTCCCATTCAGCCTCGGGAACTACGGTGTATCCCAGGCGGGCGTAGAAGGGCGCGTTCCACGGCAAGTCGCGGTACGTCGTGAGCGTGATCTCCGAGAGGCCGTTCGAGTACGCCCAGTCCTCGACCGCCCGGACGAGGGCCGCCCCGACACCGCGATGTCCGTGGGCCGGGAGGACATCGAGTTCCGCCAGATGGACCCGCTGGTCTGTTGCGACAGCGCGGGCGAAGCCGACCGGCTGATCAACCGGTCCGAGGGCTACCCACAAGGTGCCCTGCTCCTGGGCGGCGAGAAAGACGGACTCGGGCGTCACGTGCTCGAGCAACGCCGCAGGAACGGCATCCCCGAACAGCGCAGCCGCCGACCGCTCGATCGAGGGAAGCGAGGGCACGTGTTCTGGGGACGCGGAGAGGACCCTGTAAGAACCCCGCATTCCACTCCCATCCGCCTCAGGTCTTGGCACATCAGCTCAATTCCTGCGTCCAACGTCATTCGGCATGAGCAGCAATCAGGCGCCGCTTGATTCTAGCGCTTGCGCCGTCTGCTCGATGCCGGAGCTGAATCGGCGCCGTGAGTGTCCTCAACAGAGTCGCCGCAGGCAAGACAAACCGTCCGGTGGACGGACACGAGCGCACCGCAGTGCTGGCATTGCCATCGTGTGCGCTCAAGATCGACGAAGGCCTCGACGCCGATCCTGCGCATCTCCTCCAAGTTCTCGATCATGCTCATGCGGTACTTCGTTCGGTAACGCTTGTCCAGCTGACGAAGGCGAGCGCACGGGAACGTGGCGCAGCTGGAGCAGAATGCTTCCGACCCTTGAGGAAGGTGTTCGCACCGCTTGATGCTGCACGCCGCGCAGTGATAGGCCTTGGCGGAATCGTCCGGATCATTGCAGCCCGGGCAAGTGTTGCGGTCGCGAAGGTGTCCAATGCAGATTCCGCAGTTCATGCCGCACGGAGCGACCAACTCCGTCGCTAGCGAGCCGGGGCGTGCTGGCGTTGAGTCTCCCACCTGTGTCTCCGCTTCACACGACAGCGCTTGGCGCTTCAGCTGCGCGCCGCCAGCTTACCGCGAAGCGCCGAGGACATGTGCGCGTCAGCTTGACGTGCCAGACGCTAGACGCCTGCCGCCCGAGAGCTGCCGGTGGGTTGCCCGCAGCGGCGCGATGGGAATCGTCATACAAGAACCTCATGACGAAAGGCGGACATGAGTATGACTGAGGACAATGCCGCGACGAAGCCAGCGCGCGAACCGACGAAGAAGAAGCTCGACGGACTGGCTGGGGTGCTCGAGACCATCGCCGCGATGCCCGAGCACGACCAGGCGATGGCCAAGCGGTTCCACTCGATTATCGAGAGAACGGCGCCCTCGCTCACACCGAGGCTTTGGTACGGAATGCAGGCGTACGCGAAGGACGGCAAGGTGCTGTGCTTCTTCCAGAGCGCATCGAAGTTCAAAGCGAGGTATGCGACGTTCGGATTCGAGGAGGTCGCCGAGCTCGACGACGGCGCCATGTGGCCTACCTCCTACGCGCTGACCGAGCTGGGCGATGAACAAGAGGCCGAGATCGAGAAGCTCATCAGGAAGGCGATGGGCGAAGGTGTCAGACAGGACGCGTAGCCTGCCCGTCGCCTAGCGCAGTCGGGGTAGCGCCCAGAGCAGCGTGACGAGCCACATGACTGGCAGCAACACGAACACCCAGGCACCGGGCGAGACCACAAGACCGACCAGCAGTCCGAGGTCGAGCAGGAGCACCAAGCCCAGAAGAGCTCTGCTGCTGGCCTGACTGAGACGAAGCCGATCGTCTATCACATAGCCCATGGACTCGAAGAGGCCCGCGAGACGTCCGTTGTCCGCAGCCGTCCCGACCCATATGGGTGAGGGAGCAACGATAGGGGCTGTCCGTCGCCCATGTGCTCCCCCGATCGCCTGGTTCCGCCCAACGTCGAGTGCTTCAGCTGCGCGCCGAAGCCTTGTCATTCTGCTTATGCCTCCTGGGAAGCGCTTGCTGGATGCGCCCCGCGAGAGCATGACGCACGGTATGTTGCCGCGAGCGGGACGGCGAACAGGATCAGCGCCCCGCAGTTGAGCACCGCGTTCTGCCAGAACCCTGCGCTCAAAGAGTATGCGGTGTCTGGGATGAACCACACGAGCACCGAGACCGCGATCACCCACCACGCGTCAGGATTGCCGGGGCGGAAGCGCAGTGCGAGCACGCACAGTATGGCGGCGCCCCAGCCGGCCATCACGGCGCCCATGACCGCGGAGACGAAGCGGATGTACCCTGCCGCCTCATGTCCGAATGCGGCGATGCCGTCGGGGTCGGAGAGGTAGAGCCCGCCGAAGAGGCGACCCATGGGGTCAGGGAGCAAGACGATACTCAAACCGAAGGCGATCGCCACGACTGCGACCGCGGCAAGCCACCACGTCCAGAACCGGAATCGTCCCTCCACGCCCACCCCCATGGTTGCATCTAACGTTCTTGGCGCTTCAGCTGCGCCACTCGACGTGCAGGATACGCCAACCCCTGCAAAGACCGCTGACGGTCATCGCCCCCGCATGAGCCTGTTGCGGATGAACAATGCGAGAGCCAACACCAGGACCAGGGCCAGCGGCACGCCGCAGGCCACCACAAATCGCACCGACGCCGACTGAATCAACTGCAGCAGAAACACAAGACCGATCAGGCCGGCGATCACACCGAACCCAAGGAGCGGCAGCAGGACGGAGTGGCCGAAGTTGTGGCCTCGCGTATGCGGACTCTCGCGCATGAGCGCCTCAGTGCGCTCCATGGCTTCGACATGCTCGGCCCTCACTGTGCTCCCCCCTGCCTTGTTGCTCGCGACTACTCAGAGTCCTGACGGCAGCTCGCCGGTGACGATCCAATCCACGGGCCGGGTCACCACGAAGGGCACGAGGAACGACAAGATGCACAGACAGGCCGCCGTCACGTAGCGCCTGGATCTCAGCTTAGGCATCGCCAGCACCCCCGAGCGCGACCGCTATCCCCGAAGAGGACCTTACGGCAATCCTGCGCGGTGCGACAAGTGGCGACTCGTGCGTTCCACTGCCTGAAGCGATCACCGCATCTGCCCAACGTCGAGTGCTTCAGCTGCGCGCCGAGGACGTCGCTTCACACGATGACGCTTGCGTGAGCTTGAAGCGGTTGTTAGGCATGCGGCTGCCGGCAGGCCGCTCTAGTCAGTCTGGCTCGCGCCATGGCGGCAAGCGCAAGCGGGATGAACACGACGGTTGTCACGCCGAACGCCGAGCCGAGCGCGACGAAGGCCATGCCCCCGCCGCCCTCTCGCGGATTCGCTGCGTTCTGGATGCCCGCGATCACGAGGCACAGCACGCAGCCAACCGCCTCGATGGCAAGTCCGAGAAGAAGGGAGCGCGGTCCGGCGTCGCGCAGAGCGCGAGCGATCAGGAGCCATGCCGGGGCGACCCCGACGACGATCACGAACACCGACATGATGGCGAAGGCCAGCAACGGTGGCACGTCTTGGCGCGAGGTGAGCGGCACTCTCATCAGGGAGGTGGCGAGAAAGACGCCAGCCACTATGACAGGGAGAACCAGACTGAGGCCGATCCCCCACCGGATCCAACTGGCTCGAGCGGCTTCAGGCACCGTGTCCCCCCGCAGTGTCGACGTCCTCACGCCATGCCTAACGTCGAGAGCTTCAGCTGCGCGCCGAAGCCTTGCCGTACAGCCTACGACTCTGGCGCGTCAACTGGAAGCGCTCGTTAGACCACCCCATGACGCCACGGCCTCCGATCAATCCGGCGACGTACCACGCGGGAACCGAGCAGAGCGTCTGAACACGTAGATCGCCCAACCAAGCGCGTCGCGCCCCCGACGCAGGTATGCCGCCCTTGCCTCGCCCACTCGCTCGACCACCTCCGCCAGGTCCGAATCGTCCGGATGGCTGCGAGCGTACTCGTCGGTCGCGTACCATTGCAGGCCTTCGTATCTGTCCCAGTCGTCGTGGCTGCTCACGATGGTGTGAACGAGGTCCAATCCTCTCCGCTCTCCGGATTCGGCATTCGAGGAGTGGCTGCCGAAGTCCTCTCGCGCAACTCCGGATGCCTCTAGGTACTCCTCGGAGGGCTCCTTCAGCCAGTATGGCTCTCCCACAACCACCCAGCCGCCGGGCTTCACCATGCTGACCAGCGCGTCGAGAGTATCGGCGTGCCCCCCGAAGACCCAGCTCGCTCCAATACATGACGCCAGGTCTAGGCTGTGCGGCTCGTCTGGCCTGAAGTCCGATCCATTCATCTCAAGGAAGGTGATGCCGACACTCGGCGATCGCGCCTCGAGCCGTCTCCGTGCTTCGGCGATAAAGAAAGGAGAAAGGTCGATGCCCGCACCACGAACGCCATAGGCTTCGGCCAGACGAATCAGGAACTCGCCCTTTCCACACGCAATGTCAGCCACCTGCGCGTCACTCGGGAGGCGCAGAAGCTCCACGAGGCGCGTCAGTTTCTCCACGCTCGTGGGATTGCATACAACATGTTCACGGTGAGTGATGTCGTAGAACTTCCACGTGTCCATGATTCAGTCCCCCGACGGCGTAAGGTCATGGTGCCTCAGCTGCGCGCCGAAGCCTTGCCGTTCAGCCTACGACTCTGGCGCGTCACCTGGAAGCGCCCGTCAGGCCCACGGACCTGACACCTATTCCTCGACCTCGGGCAAGATGGCGTTGATGGTCTCGAACTCGCCCCGCGTCTCGACGTGCACGTCGAATTGATACGCCCCGGTGTCCGCCAGTGCCCGTTCGAAGTCCTCGAGAGCGACATCGGAGCCATTGATCGAGTAGGCCGTGTGCTCCGTCGCGTAGCCGTACCAGCGTGGTCCGTCTTCGTCGCTGGTATTGCCGGTGGCGAGAAAGACGAAACGCGATCTGTCGACATCCTGCCTGGGAACTTCAAGCGGCCGCAGTCCCGGGTGCTGGCCTTCTGGGATGAGCACGGGGCCGCCGTCCGGCAGTTCGCCGCTCTGAGGGCTGCATGCTGTGGTCATCATCAAGAGCGCCAATGCCAGCAGCAGGGCAGCTCGATGGAGTTCTGGCCGCAATCGAAGCGCCCCCCCTACTCACGTGACCACGCCCCCCAGATCCGTTGCGCCTAACCTCAATCCTTCAACTCTGCCTAACGTGTTGCGGATGAGTCCAGCCTTGTCCGTTCTCGCTCTGCTACTTGACCATTCCGGCGAAGACATACTCTCCCGGCGACTCCTCGCTCAACTTCATCCGCGCCGAATCTACCTCGTTGAACTCCTCCATGGCGTCCTCGTCCATCTGCACCGACACCTCAGTACCATCCTCGAGCACCACCGTGGCCACACCGGTGGTGACCATGCCCGCATTGGACACCGTGCTCTCTGTCTTGATGTCCGTGATCGTCGCCTCGATCGTCGTCCCGCAGCCAACGACAGTCCCCGCGATGACGAGGACGAGCACACACCCCACCAGCATCTTCATCGCGTTCATCGCGCTTCCTCCCCTCGATCCTTCCGCACATCGGTCGTTCAATGAGTCCTGTACCCCATGGGCCGTGATCTCGGTCCTCCCAAGCCCCCAGGCACGCACACTTGTCGAACGTCCGGCGCGTCAGCTGGAAGCGCTTGTTAGACGCGCCTCACTTGACCAGTGAGTACATGTACGCAACGTAGCCAGTGAGCAGCATCAACCCCTCCCATCGGTTCAGCACCCAGCCGCGCCACATGAGCGGCAGTAGAAGGACCGCGCTCACGACCATGACGAGCAGGTCCACCGACCGGAGGCCCTGCACCTCGAACGGGCGGATCAGTGCCGCGACTCCCAGTACCGCCAAGATGTTCAGGATGTTGGACCCGATTACGTTGCCGAAGGCAACGTCAACCTCGCCGCGCAGTGCCGACGTGACCGAGGTCGCCAGTTCGGGCAGGCTTGTGCCTACGGCGACGATGGTCAGTCCGATGACGACCTGGCTGATGCCAAGGTCTGCGGCGATTGCCGTAGCGCCCCTGAGCAGCAAGTGAGCACCGACGAGCAGTGCGACGAGGCCCGCCGATAGCAGGCCGAAGTCAAACTGGACGGATCGCCTCGGGCCGCTGAGCGCGTCGTCGAACTCAGCGACGACCTCCTTGGTCTCGCCGTGCCTCGCCGCCAGATAGGTGAAGACCGTGTAGCCGACGGCGCCCACGACCAGCAACAACCCCTCCGGCCGGCTCAGCCTGCCGTCGAGTAGCATCGCGCACAGCAACAGGGTGACCCCGATCATCAGCGGCATCTCCCTGCGGACGAGCGCCGAGCGCACGGTCATGGGCTTCACAAGTGCCGCAAGACCGATGACAAGGGTGAGGTTGGCGATGTTCGAGCCGACGATATTGCCGAGCGCGATTCCGCCGTTGCCCGCCCGCGCCGCCTCGATACTCAAGACGAACTCAGGGCTCCCCGTGCCAAACGCAATGACCGTCAGCCCGATTACGAGCGCAGTAACGCCCATGCGTAGCGCCAGTCCCGTGCTGCCGCGAACCAGCCCCTGCGCTCCGAGCGGCAAGAGCACCAGTCCGCACACAATGTAGAGGATGTTCGCAAGCATGCACCCACTATCGCACGAAGGGTGACGGAGCTACGCCTAGCGTCGGGTGCTTCAGCTGAGCGCCGATGAGGTCCACCAAGTCCAACGCGTCTGCACGTCGGCTGGAATCGCTTGTTAGACAGTGGTCTGCCGGCCGGCCGTGGAGACTAGCGAGCCATAGCAGCGATGAAGATCGCCGCGGTGACGACGTCGAGCGTGTTGACCAGCACGTGGACGATGATGGTGACATTCAGGTTGCGCCGTTGGGCGACGTAGGCCATCGGGATCATACCAAGCGTTCTGGTGATGAACTGCCACGGCGTCCAGATGTGGTAGATCGCGAACAGCAGACTGTGGAGGACGGGCGCCCACTTGCCGGCGTACCCCATGCGAGGCAACAGGAACCCTCGGAAGTAGAACTCCTCGATGACCGGGCCCACGACAACCCCGAACACGGCCACCAAGGCGTACGTCCAGATCAATGCGGTTCTGGAGTAGTCCGGGGTGAGGCCGCTCTCGAGCATCGGCATCCAGGCGAACACGGTCTGCTGCAGTGCAGCGTCGATGGGTTTCAGCAGGGTGAAGATGATGCCGACGATCACGAAGAGGCTTGGCACCCATACGAAGTACTGCCAGATCGGTATCGGAACCCGATACAGCACCACGCCGCGCAGCGAGTAGTGACCGTTCCGCTTGCGACCTTCATACAGGAGGTAGCCCAATTCGAAGGGAACGAGGACCAGGGCGACCGTGCTCAGCGCAGCTATCGAGGGTAGGCCCCATTGGCGAAAGACCGAAGAGAGGGCGAAGTAGCACAAGCCGATGAGTACGCCCGGACCCAGGTGCAACAGCACGGATCGGCCTACCGAGTGCTGCTCGACAGGGGAATCAGAATCCATTGCTCTCCTCACGTGCAGGGGTCGTCCTCTTCGGGCGCCATAGGGCAGCGACCACGATTGCCATCAGAATGTACGGCAGGTACTCCAGCCAGTTGTACGCCTGTGAGCGAGTGACTCCGGTCGCGACGACTTGCGCGCTGTACGTGAACAGCCAGTGGAAGAACACCGCCGTCCACACGCTGCCGGAAGTGTTGTTGTGCAGCCACGCATAGAGAACCGAGAGTGCCATGATGCCGCAGGCGAATCCCACGAACGGCATATGCAACACGCTCTGTGACGTGCCCACCATGTAGAAGAGTGGGAGATGCCACAGTGCCCAGACGACTCCAACAATCAGTCCGGACACGAGTCCGTTCCATCGGGTCTGCAGCCTATCTTGCGCGTACCCTCTCCAGCCGAGTTCCTCAGAAAGCGGGCCGAGGATGATAAGCGGAATCGCGATGGGGAGTTGCGCGACGAACAGGCTCAGATCGAAGGTCCCACCCAGGATGTGAATGAGAGCGATCTGGGCGACCGTTCCGAGGACAACGATTCCCACGATCGCAAGGTACCAGCGCCATCCGATCCTGAACTGCATGACCCTGCGACCGAGGCGCTTGAGCCCTTCGCGACCCTCCTGGCGCCAGGTCAATGCGATGGCGACGAGGGAGGGTACGAACCCGCCGATGATGTAGAGGGCGATTGCCCACGGTGGTCCGGTCGTCTTGTCGACGAAGCTGATCGTCGGGATCTTGAACAGAGCCAAAGGACCCCAGAACACAAGAAACGAAAGAGACAACGTCAATAGCAGGAACGTGGAAGCTTCCCTAACGGCTGTCTTCCTCGATTGCATTCCTCACCTCACAGCAGAGTCCAATGCAGCTTCGGCCTAGCGTCGGGTGCTTCAGCTGCGCGCCGAAGCTGTCGCTTCACACGATAGCGCTTGCCGCGTCAGCTGGAAGCGATTGTTAGTCCGCCGGCCATAGCTCACTGTCGATCAGGAACTCCACAAGCCTCGTAGCCGCGCCGGGAACGCACCCGCACGACTCGACGACACCCACACCGACGATGTCGAACGCCTTCGCAACCTGACGGACGACGGGACTGGCTGAGTCCAACCGAGGGCCTCCGGGCACCGAGAACAGCGCATCGCCGAATGCGGAGGGGTCGAACACATCGACGTCGACGTGAACGTATAGGTGTGTAGCGCCGCCGGCGCGAAGGTGCGCAATCACACGTGTAGCCACATCGTCCGGCCATCCTTCGACGATGCCGACACCGCCCGATTCGATGAATGCGCGCTCGGGTGCATCCAGGTCGCGAACACCTGCGATGGCGACCCGCGAGGCGGCCAGTGCTACGGGGATGTGCGAGGTGAGTTCCGGCGGACCGTCGCCGAGTAACGTGCGGAG
Source organism: Coriobacteriia bacterium (assembly GCA_030652115.1). Taxonomy (NCBI): domain Bacteria; kingdom Bacillati; phylum Actinomycetota; class Coriobacteriia; species Coriobacteriia bacterium. The sequence goes on from JAUSBK010000009.1 coordinate 87,895, forward strand.
AACCATCCCATGGAAATGGCCACTGGGCGAAGACGAGGGTGTGTTCAGGTCGCCGTGTGCGTCAAACCAGACCACGCCAAGCTGCGCGTAGCGAGCCGACAGGTAGGCCACCGGAGCGGCTTCCGACGCGCAGGTTCCACCGACGGTGAAGATGCGCTCAGGTGCGGCAGCCTCGATCGCTGCCAACGTCGTGCGAAATCTAGCTTGCACGCAGTCGAGTGCGAATACTCCGTCGCGAGGCGAAAGGTCGCCGCTCTGAGCGCTGCCCATATCGAGAACAGGCGAGTCCCCGAACAACTCCCTGGCGAGCCGTCGTGATCCGGTTTCAACCTCAGAACTCCCGCACGCCTGCCACTCACTGTTGACGCAGAGGAGCACGGGCATCCCTTCATGGGTCGGCTGGCGAGTGCTTCAGCTGGGCGCCGAAGCCTTGCCGTTCAGCCTACGACTCCTCCGCGTCAGCTGGAAGCACTTGTCAGGCGTCTCCAGCCTCATCGCTCTCATCCCATGCCGACAGAGAGTCACCGGCATCGACCTGAGCTTGGAGGTCAGCGAGCAAGCTAACGGCGTCTTGCGAGTCCTCTCGACGAACCTGGAACTCGATCTGTCGACCGAAGACGGGGATGCCCGCCGGGGAACTCCAGGGGTGTTCCGCGTCGCCGCCCAGAGTGAGGAAGTCCACCTGCGCCGAGCGAAGGATGGACTCAGCGATCATGATCGTAGAGGGGTCGCTGGCCCGGAACACGGTAACCAGTTCCGTGGGTAGCGGCGGTAGCGATGACCGGAATGGGTCCTTGCGACGAAACACGAATCCCCCCGTCCTGCAGCTGCATCTAACGTCGAGTGGTTCAGCTGCGCGCCGAAGCCTTGCTGTTCAGCCTACGACTCTGGCGCGTCAGGATGCGCTTGTTGGAACGCGGACCCTAGATGCGCCGATCCGACAGGAACTGCTGCAATCGAACCTCTATCGATTCGATCTCCCCACGCGCCCACGACGAACCACTCTCGAACTCCGTACCATCGGTCATGACAACACCTAGGTGGTACGACGGCGCACTGTCGCTCCAGTCACGCTCGCGCACCTCGACTCCGTCGATTGCGTCCAGGGGATACTCACGAGGCGAGGGTCTCACGATCAGTGCTTGCGATGAGTAGACGAAGGTCCCGGCACCCGCATCGAAGACCATCTGTGAGCTGAGTCCAGCGACCGCAGCGAACACGAAGAACGCGCTCAGGGCAATCGCTCCCAACGAGATGAAGGCGGCTAGCAGGAAGAACGGGTGCAGGTGACTCTCCCATTCGACTTTCACGATCAACTCATAGGGAGCGAGGAGCGGAAAGAGCGCGAGGATGGCCAGCAAGACGCGCATTCCGGGGCGCATCGGAGAGCGGACTTCCAAGCGCTGATCCTTCTCGCAGAGCTCCGGGTGCGACATCAACAAGCGCCCGCCGTTCTAACGTCATGGCGCTTCAACTGCGCGCCGAATCCTTGCCGTTCAGCCTACGACTCCTCCGCGTCAGCTGGAAGCACTTGTTAGATGCCCCCGCACAGGTTCAACTTGTGATGCGTGCATCATCGCCTTCCGAAACGGCGCCTCCGATGTCTGAAGTGACGATCAGAGAGATCCGGGCCGAGGACTATCCGCTGCTGGAGGAGTTCCTCTATCTGGCCGTCTACCAGCGTGATCCCTTGCAGCCGATACCGCGAAGCGTTATCGACGAGCCCCGGGTGCGCAATTACATCGACGGCTTCGGTGAACGCGTACAGGACCACGGACTCGTCGCAGAGGCCGATGGGCGAGTCATAGGCGCTGCATGGGCGCGCGTGCTCGGTGGTGACCCTCGGGGATACGGCTACGTCGACAATGCGACGCCAGAGCTCGCGATCTCGCTTCTGCCGACGTACCGCAACAAGGGAATCGGCACGCGACTCATGCGCAGCCTGCTTGGGCACCTTGCAGCGGCCGGCTACACCAAGACCTCGCTCAGCGTCGACAGGGACAACTACGCTTCGAGGATGTATGCGCGGCTTGGCTTCGAGGTCCTCGCCGAGCAGAACGAGGACCTGCTCATGATTCGGTCTCTCACGCTGGAAGACGAGCGGTGCCTCTAACGTCGAGTACTTCAGCCGCGCGCCGCTCGACGTGCAGGACGCCAACGCCGGGCGCGTCAGTTGGGAGCACTTGTTAGACACCACCTACGCGGTCAGTTGCTCCAGGTGGTGGCGCATGTGCGTGAGGTACTCTTCTGCCACGGTGCTCAGTGAGATGGTCTGGGGCGTGCCGTACCAGTCGACCTTGCACGGAGTATCGAGCTTGCTGCGCGGCATCACGCGCAGCACGTGGACGAGGTGTCGGTTGTACGCGACCCACAACGCGACGAGCTCATGCCAGTCGCGTTCCTCGTACCGCTGGCACGCCACCCATGCCTCCTGTTCGTACGGCGGGAAGTCGAGCTCGTCGACCTGCTGCGCCCGCACGAACCGCTGGTGGTTGTTGGCCGCTGAGTCGATCAAGTGACCGAGGATCTCACGCTTCGACCAGGACTCGGGCCGCGGTCGCTGAGCGGTCAGCTCCGTCGGCTGTCGACCGAGCTCAACCGCGGCGGCATCGACGAGTTGCGCAAGCTCCTGCGCGAGTTCGCTCCCCATCCCGGCCCCCTGTGTGTCTAACGCTTTGCGCATGAGCAACGCCGATGCGCTTCCTGGTGATTCTACGCTTCCGGCGTCTTGCTCGATGCGCTTGTGCGTTGGGCCCATCCGGACCCTCGTGACTAGAAGCCCGGGGGCGTGGTGAAGAAGGGCATCGGTGTCTTGAAAGAGAACGAAGCGTAGCTCAGCAGCGCACATGCAAACACCAATACCGTCATGGCCTTCAGCGATGAAGAGAACTTGACGTCGTCGAGCAGTTGCTCGATTCGTAGCGCCAGGTAGATGCCGAGAACGGTCATGGCGTTCGCGTAGGCAAGTTCAATCCCTAGGTTAGGCATAGCGAAGCCGAGTGCCTCGGCCGTGAACCACATGGTGATGGTGCCGTGCTCCGGCCGCATTGAGCTGCGCGATGCAACTACCGGTGATTCCGCAATGGCGGTCTTAGGTGCCAGGTGGGCGGTAGCCGATCTCAGATGCCTTGCGCAGTGCGGCCAGCGTGTCGTCGACGCTCAACAGCACCGTCGTCTCGAACGAGCTGAGCGCGCCCCCCGCTCCGATCGCCAGCGCGACCGCTGCCATGGAGACGTTGTCGGGAGCCTCCCACAGGTTGAAGCCGTCGTGCGTCCCGAAGGCGTACCAGAAGCCGTGGAGCTTGCCGCCGACGGACTCGATGTACTCCTGCGCTGCGACCCGGCGGTCTACCGGATTGTTGATCAGCCTCGCCCACGTCTCCGGGGTGTAGCTGAACTTCGATAGGTACAGAGGCATTCGTCACTCCTCTCAGAGGGATGGTTGCCAGTCAGCACCTACTAGTGTCTCCGTTGGAGCAGTGCGCCTAACGCCGTGGGGATGACCTGCGAGCGAAGCGAGTCGGGTGATCCCCGTGTTGGGCGGCGGCATTGCGACCAGCCGCCCAGGTTCTCCTTGGGCAGCGCAACTACTGCTCGCTCTTCTTCAACCGGAGAGGAGACTGGTCCGTGGTCAAGAGGGCTTACGACGCTGGGCTGATTGACGAGATCCAGGCCTTCGCGAGGTAGCGCCGGCTGGACGTAGAGTGCTCAACGATCAGGCGGCCGTGCGCAGGATGGCGCCCTTCGAGAAACGCCACGTAGTCTGCCCAACGTCCGATGCTTCAGCTGCGCGCCTGTGACTTCGAGTGTAGACCAAGCTGGCGCACCAGCTGGAGGCGCTTGTTGGCCGGGTGCCGTCACACCCGAGGCGCTACTCGCCTGACCGCCAAGCCGAGGACAACCATCGCCGCGCCTATGGCAAAGAAGACCATCTCGGTCACGGTTGGCTCAACGGGCTGGTTGAGGACTAGGATCTCCCCGACCAGGAAGCCGATCATCGAAGCACCGGCGAAGACAGACGCAAGCGGCCCCCATCCGGCTCGTCTCAGCATGCCGACAGACGCCACAGCCGCCGTGCCGCCGACCGCGAGTGTCAGGATGATCCCGGGAATGAGATAGCTGTTGAACGGCGTGCCCGCAATCCACTCCTGTGGGAACGGGTCGACCCCGGTGGCGGTAGCGATTCCGCCGCCGATTCCGAGAAGACCGATGAGGGCGTCCAGCACGATGAGTACGGTTCTACCGGTTCGGGCCAAAACGCTCGTTCCTCCTCACCTGACACTCGGCTAACGTCGAGCGCTTCAGTTGCGCGCCGCTCGACTTGCAGGATACGCCAACGCTTGGCGCGTCAGCTGGATGCGCTTGTTAGGCGTCGCGAATTCAGATACTAAGTGCACCACCCCCACCTTCGGTGGGCGAGGCAATCTGGGACACTTCAGGTTCCTCGCATCCGCCAAGACAAGGGGAACCACGCATGAAGTATCGCCAGATCACCTCAGGAGAAAGATACGCCATATCCGCGCTGCGGAAGCGCGGACTCTCGATGCGGCAGATCGCTGCCGAGCTCGGACGTGCGCACACGACGATATCGAGGGAGATACGCCGCAACAGCTGCAACGACGGGTGGTACCGGCCCTTCAAAGCATCGCATCGCACCAGGGGCAGACGCTCCAGGTCGAGACGCAACGCACGGATCACGCCCGAGCAGTGGGCCGTGGTCGACCGGTATCTGCGCATGGATTGGAGCCCTGAGCAGGTATCGGGCTTCTTGCGGGTCGAGGGCATCATGCAAATCAGCCACGAGGCGATCTACATCCACGTCTGGCGCGACAAGGCGTATGGCGGGGACCTGTGGAGGCACCTTCGTCAGGCGACCAAGAAGTACCGCAAGCGCTACCGCAGCTATGACAGCCGAGGGAGGCTGGCAGGCAAGCGTCACATCTCGGAGCGGCCGCCTGAAGTCGAGGCACGCGAAGAGCTCGGACACTGGGAGATCGACACGGTGATGGGCACCGACAAGGGACGCCACTCGATCGTGACCATCGTGGAGCGATCCACCGGGTATCTGCGCATGGGCAAGCTCGAGCGGCACACAGCCGCCTCGTGCGCGGACGCGTGCATCGGCCTCATCAAACGGGACCTGCCAGCGTATTCGACGATCACCTCTGATAACGGCACCGAGTTCCACAACTACCGTGACGTGGAGGCGGCCACCGGGGTCGAGTTCTACTTCGCCACCCCGCACCACTCCTGGGAGCGCGGTACCAACGAGAACACGAACGGACTGATCCGCCAGTACCTGCCGAAGCGCACGAGCTTCGCGCACGTGACCCAGGCCGACTGCGACGCGGTCGCAGCCAAGCTCAACTCACGACCGAGGAAGAGGTTGGGCTACAAGACCCCGGAGGAGTGCTATGTCCAAGCCAGGTAGGCGGGAGCGCAAGAAGGCTAAGTGGTGCAGTTCAAACTTGAACCTACGC
>JAUSBK010000011.1 GCA_030652115.1 Coriobacteriia bacterium
CCTGTGGATGCGGTTCAAGTTCAAGGAGAAGGACTCGGTGCAGCTGGCGACCGGCCTTCTCGGTCCGGCGGCCACCTCGGCCATCCTCTTCGGTATCCTGTACGGCGAGTTCTTCGGCGGGCTGCTCTGGAATCATGCGGACTTCATGTTCCCGATGATCAACATCTTCGGCATCACGCTCCCGTACAACCGCGAGGTATTCGTGATGCCCCTGATGTTCGCGGCCCTCGGCCTCGGCGTCATCCAGATCACCTTCGGCCTGATACTCGGCCTGGTGAACGCTCTCAAGACTAAGCACACGAAGCACGCGTGGGTTAAGGGCGGTCTGGCCAGCCTCATGATCGGCCTCATCATCCTGATCGTCGCGATGGTTCTGTTGAACTCGAATCCTGTGGTCCGTGCGATCGGAGCGATCGCGATGATGGGCGGGGCGGTCGCCACTATCTGGTTCGGCGGCATGATCGGGGTCGTCGAGATCATCGAGCTCATGTCTCACAGCGCGAGCTACCTGCGTATCATGGCCATCGGTCTCTCGGACGCGATCTTCGCGAGTGCCATCAACGAGATGGCGGGGAACATGCCGGTCGCAGACGGTATCGTCGCAGCACTCTTGTTCCACATCATCCACCTTGCCTTGGCGGTCATCACGCCATCAGTTCATGCCCTACGTCTCAACTTCCTGGAGTTCGGCGGGAAGTACTACGAGGCGAGCAAGTCAGAGTACAAGCCGTTCCACAAAACCGGAGGTGAAAAGAGCGCATGATCAAGAACAAGCTCGCAAAGGTGGTGTTCGGGAGTACCTTCCTGGCTGCCATGATTGTCCCGGCGATGGCACTCGCCGAGGAGGGTGCCCAGGTAGCGGTCGACCCGTCAGTCGACATCGCCAAGTACGCCGCTGCAGGCGCCTCGATGTGTGTGGCAGCACTGGCCACCGCGTACGCGCAGTCGAAGATCGGTTCCGCCGGTGCCGGCACGCTCGCCGAGCGCCCCGAGGCTGGCACCACGCTGATCGTTCTCCAGGCTCTGCCTGAGACGATCATCCTCCTCGGCTTCGTTATCGCGTTCATGATCCAGGGCGGTTAGTGGTCCAAGGTACGGCAGGACCCGACCCATGGAAGGATTGACGCATGGCGATTGAGGACATCTTCAGAGCGCTTGAGGAACAGGCCGACGGCGAAGTGAACCACATACTGCACGTTGCCACGGTGCAGTCGGACACGGTCGAGCACGAGGCACGGGACGAAGCGCAGCGGATCACGGGAGCCAAGATCGAGGCCACCGATGCGGCGGTTCGCGCCAAGGCGACCAAGGCCGTCAATGCTGCTCGCCTGCAGGTCAAGCGAGACCTGGCCGAAGTGCGCGACGGCGCGGTCGATGCCGTCTTCGCTGAAGCGGCGAACCACCTCGCAGCGATGCGAGGCACGGCCGAGTACGAGCGTGTCTTCACGGCGCTGGCGAAGGAAGCCTTCACCGGCATGGAGAGCGATTGTGAGCTCCAGGTGGCGCCCGCGGATGCCGATCTGGCGGCGAAGGTCGTTCGCGACCTCGGCTTGACGGCGAGTGTGTCACCGACGCTCGATACCATCGGAGGGCTCGTGGTATCGGCGCACGGGGGTCGTGTGGTTCGCAGGAACACGTTCGAGAGCCGGATGATCAAGGCCCGCAGCCTTGCCGGCGCGAAGGTTGCCGAGGTCCTGACTTCATGAGCGAGCGCGCGTCATCAGCAGACTACGTCTACCGGCCGCGGGGCCGGGAGTACGGCTACTCGAACGCCCGCATCCGCGGGATGCGTTCGCGTCTGCTGAAGCAGTCGTTCTTCGACGAGCTCATGTCGTCGAAGAACATCGGCGATGTCATCTCGAAGGTCATGCAGACGGAGTACGGTCCCGACCTTGAGGGACGGATCTTGCACGGGCGCAATGCGACCCAGGTGGACGAGGCGCTGAAAGACAACATGACGCGCACGTTCCGCAAGGTCCTCTTGCACTCCAACGATGAGGCGACCGCGCTGGTGACGACGCTTCTCGGCAGGTGGGACCTGTTCAACGTCAAGACCATCATCCGCGGCAAGCATATGAGCCTTTCCGAGGATGAGATCGTTGATAGCCTCATGACCGTCGGCCAGCTCTCGCAGGTCGACGCGGACGAACTCGCACGACAGCCCGACATCCGCAGCGTGGTCGACACGCTTGCGACCTGGGGTCTTCCCTTCGCAGTCCCACTGCGGGAGGTCATGCCGCAGTACGAAGAGGAGGACGACCTGTCGCTTCTGGAGCTGGCGCTCGACCGCTACTACTATCAGTGGGCGGCCAAGCGCCTCAAGGGCCGACGGGAGAACACGCAGATCGCGCGGGTATTCCTCGGCGCGCAGGTCGACACCATGAACCTGCTGACGAGCATCAGGTTGCTCAACGCCGATCTGGGCGAGGGCGACGCGTCACGGTTCTTCCTCCCCGGAGGCGATGTGGTCGACGAAGCGCTCTTCCTTGAGCTGTCCGCGATGTCCGACGTTGACGAGGTGTTCAACCGCATCAAGAAGACGCCGTATGGCAAGCCGCTCGACGAGGCGGCCCTGCAGTACATGGAGCACGGTTCCATCTCGGTGTTCGAACGCGCGCTGGAGGACTACCTCTTCCGCATCGCATTCGATACGGGCAAGGGCGATCCGCTCGGCATTGGTCTCACCATCAGCTACCTGTGGGCGAAGGCGAACGAAGTCACGAACCTGCGCATCGTGGTGAAGGGCGTGTCTGTGGGCATGCCCGAGGGGCGTATGAGGGAGGAGCTCATCGTTGTATAAGCTCATCGTCCTCACCGACCCCGACACGGCAGATGGTTTCGGTCTCGCCGGCGTCACCGTACAGGTTGCCGATTCGCCGGAAGATGCGCGGCGCAAGCTCGCGGCGCTCATCGACGACGACGATAGCGGGATCGTGGCCGTGAACGAGGCGTTCATGGTCGATATCGACGAACGGACGCAACAGAAGATCAACCAGTCGTACCGGCCGATCGTGATCTCCCTGCCGATACGCGAACAGCTGGCGACCGAAGAGGACCATAGGGCGTACCTCTCGCGCCTGATCAGACGGGCCATCGGATTCGACATTACACTGAGGCGAGGCTGATGATTGTCGGAAAGCTCTCAAAGATCACCGGTCCTGTCGTCGTCGCCGACGGCATGACGGGGACCAAGATGTACGACGTCGTCCGGGTCGGCGATGCCGGCCTCATGGGCGAGGTCATCAGGCTCGAAGGCGAACTCGCCACGATCCAGGTCTACGAAGACACGTCGGGCCTGCTCATCGGCGAGCCGGTCGAGTCCACCGAAGGCGCGCTCAAGCTCGAGCTCGGCCCCGGGCTGCTGACGTCGATCTACGACGGTATTCAGCGTCCGCTGCCGGTGATCGCGGAGGAAACGGGAAGCGACTTCATCGCCCGTGGAACCGTGGCGAGCGCGCTGAACCGCACCAAGCTCTGGGAGTTCACGCCTGTGGCGGAGGTCGGGCAGGCGGTGTCCGGAGGCGACGTGATCGGCACGACACCCGAGGGTGCGACGGTGTTGCATCGCGTCATGGTCCCGCCGAAGACGCAGGGGACCATCGCGTCGATCGTTGCTGCGGGCTCGTACACGATCGACGATGTCATCGCGGTGCTCGACAACGGCACTGAGATCAAGATGAGCCAGTGGTGGCCGGTCCGGTACGGGCGTCCGTACAAGCGGAAGCTCGACCCGACGACTCCCTTCATGACGGGGATGCGTATCCTCGATACGTTCTTCCCGGTCGCGCTGGGCGGCAACGCCATCATCCCGGGGGGCTTCGGCACCGGCAAGACGGTCACGCAGCAGTCGCTCGCCAAGTGGGCCGACGTGGACATCATCATCTACGTGGGTTGCGGCGAGCGCGGCAACGAGATGACCGAGGTGCTCGCCGAGTTCCCGGAGCTTGACGATCCGCGTACGGGTCACAAGCTGATGGATCGTACCGTTCTGGTTGCGAACACATCGAACATGCCGGTGGCCGCTCGTGAAGCATCGATCTACACGGGCGTCACGCTGGCGGAGTACTACCGCGACATGGGCTACAACGTCGCTATGATGGCTGACTCCACCTCCCGCTGGGGCGAGGCGCTCCGCGAGGTCTCCGGCCGTCTTGAAGAGATGCCCGGTGAGGAAGGCTATCCGGCCTACCTCGCCACCCGACTCGCGAGCTTCTACGAGCGCTCCGGTCGTGTTGAAGCTCTCGGCGATGGGGACCGGGTCGGCTCGGTCACGATGGTCGGCGCGGTCTCACCTCCGGGCGGCGACATGTCCGAGCCGATGACCCAGAACTCCCTGCGTGTCACGGGTGCATTCTGGGCGCTGGATACCTCGCTTGCCCACCGCCGTCACTTCCCGGCGATCTCCTGGACCAAGTCCTACACGCTGTATCTCAGCCAGGTTCAGGACTGGTTCGAGAGCGAGGTCGCCGATGACTGGCGTGCGGTGCGCGAGCGCGCGATGTTCATCCTCCAGAAGGAAACCGAACTCCAGGAGATCGTGCAGCTGGTCGGCCCAGATGCACTGCCGGAGACCGAGAAGATCATCCTCGAGGTCGCCCGCATGATCCGCGAGGACTTCTTGCAGCAGTTCGCGTTCGACGCCATCGATGCGTACTGCCCGCCGAAGAAGGCGTACTGGATCTTGAAGACGATCCTCGCGTTCAACGACGCCGCCACCCAGGCGATGTCTCGCGGCGTGTCGCTCCGGCAGGTCCTGCAGCTCCCATCGCGCGACGAGATCTCGACCCTCAAGACCACACCGCACGACGAGGCGCTGGAGCGCATGCCCGTGCTGGTTCAGCAGATCGGTGAACAGATCGCCGGAATCGAGGTGATGTAGATGACCGTGGAGGCAACATTCGACCGTCCGCTGCTCTCCACCGAGTACCGAACGCTGACGTATGTCACCGGTCCTCTGATCTTTGTGGAGAACGTGCACCACGTCGCGTACAACGAGATGGTGGCCGTGCTCATGCCAGATGGCAGCGAGCGAAGCGGCCAGGTTCTCGAGGTGTCCGGGACGACCGCGGTCATCCAGGTCTTTGAGGGCACGCAGGGCATCGACATCGATGGCACGCGCGTACGCTTCCTCGAAGAGGTCGCAAAGATCGACGTGGCCCCCGAACTACTGGGCCGCATCCTGAACGGCACCGGCAAGCCGATCGACGGCGGCGCCCCGATCATCCCGGAGCGGCGCCTTGACATCACCGGTTCGCCGATCAACCCGTACCGTCGCGCGCAGCCTGCCGACTTCATCGAGACCGGCATCTCGGCCATCGACGGTCTGAACACGCTCGTGCGCGGCCAGAAGCTCCCGATCTTCTCGGGTTCGGGTCTGCCGGCCAACGAGCTTGCGGCACAGATCATCCGCCAGGCTCGCGTCAAGTCGGGCGAGGAGTTCGCTATCGTCTTCGGCGCGATGGGCATCACCCATCGCGAAGCCGCCTTCTTCATGAACCAGTTCGAGACCACCGGTGCGCTCGAGCGAGTCGTGTTCTTCCTGAACCTCGCCGACGACCCGACGGTCGAGCGTCTGCTGACGCCGAAGTGCGCACTGACGGTGGCCGAGTATCTCGCGTTCGAGAAGGACCTGCAGGTGCTCGTAATCCTTTCGGACATGACGAACTACTGCGAGGCGCTTCGCGAAGTGTCGACCGCTCGTGAAGAGGTTCCGGGACGCCGCGGCTACCCGGGCTACATGTACACCGACCTCTCGACCATCTACGAGCGCGCCGGCCGTATCAAGGGCCAGAAGGGCTCGGTCACGCAGCTCCCGATCCTGACGATGCCCGACGACGACATCACGCACCCGATTCCCGACCTCACCGGCTACATCACCGAGGGCCAGATCGTGCTCTCGCGGCACCTGCATCGCCGCGGCCTCTTCCCGCCGATCGACGTGCTGCCGTGCCTGTCGCGCCTGATGAACCTGGGTATCGGCGACGAGAAGACGCGCGATGACCATCGCGCGGTAGCCAACCAGCTCTATGCCGCGTACGCGCAGGGCCGCGACCTTCGCCGTCTGGTCGCCATCGTCGGCGAGGAAGCGCTCTCCGACACGGACCGCCGCTTCCTGCACTTCGCCGATGAGTTCGAGCACCAGATCGTCGGCCAGGGCGACGTAGGCAGGTCCATTGAAGAGACGCTTACCATCGGCTGGGAGCTCATGAGCGAACTGCCGATGGGCGAGCTGAAGCGTGTGCGTGACTTCATTGAGAAGTACCACCCCACTGCGGCAACCAACAGCGGAGAAACGGGCGACATCTAGACCCGCTGCCGGTGCGGCGGAGGAGGTGAGACGTGGAAGAAGTCAGGCCGACCAGATCCGAGCTGCTTGAACGCAAGCAGCAGATCACGCTTGCCGAGCAGGGCATGGACCTGCTGAAGCAGAAGCGTGACGCCCTGCTGATCGAGTTCATGTCGGTCATGGACGAGACGCTGCGGCTGAGCAATGACTTGCAGCGCACGACGAACGAGGCCCAGCACAGCCTGGCGATCGCCAAGGCCGTTGACGGCACCGTCTCGGTCCGCTCGGCGGCATTCGCGACTCGCGGCGAGGTCACCATCGACATGACCGGTACGAAGATCATGGGCATCGCGGTCCCGGTCGTGACCAAGGGCGAGAGCCCACTGCGCACGTCGTTCACGCGTGGATATTCGATCACCGGCGTCTCCTCCCGAATCGACGAGACGGCCGACAAGTTCGAGCGGATCCTCGACGTCATCATCGAGTACGCCGACATCGAGACTCGCCTCAAGCGTCTCGGCGAGGAGATCCAGAAGACCAACCGGCGCGTCAACGCGTTGGAGCAGATCACGGTGCCCCAGCTCAGGGAGCAGGTGTCCTATATCCGCCAGGCGCTCGACGAGCGGGCACGCGAAGACCTCTTTCGCCTGAAGAAGGTCAAGAGGAAGATCGAAGCGAAGAAGGCCGCGCACGGAACCTGATGTGTGCGTCTGCGTACTGTGAGGCGGCGCTGCCTACCGGGGGGTACTTGGCGCCGCCTCACCGCATTCCCGGACACCGCGCGGCGTTGTCAGAGCCGAAGACGGAAGCGGCCGCCCGTGGGCGGCCGTTCGGCATGTGTCATGGGTGTGCTCTCAGACGCTGCGCGCGCGGATGATGTCTCCGACCGCTTCGAGTGTCTCGACGGTGTTGTGCGGATTCTCGCGCAGACCGCGCGCCACTTCAACGATCTGCTGCACGTCTTCGGTGGTGAGCTTGCTGAAGTGCAGGTCTTCCCAGTCGGCACGCTTCTCGTACGACCACAACTCGCCGAGCATCCAGTCGAGATCGCTCAAGTCGTGCTGGGTGAACATCGGCCAGTCCTTCTTGATACCTTGCCGAATCCGGTCGATCGCCCGCTCCACGGCCTTGGCCTTGCGGATCTGGAACGCGCGCATGCCGATGTCTTCGTCCCTGACATCTGATCTGTTGCCATTCATCAGCTACCCACCTCCTGGGGCTATGTTCGCCACCCTGACCGGCAACTCCTGCATGGTTCGTCGCCGCACCTCACGCGCTGGGCTAGAATGGGCGCGTGCCGCGAGGCGCCCATCGTCCGTCCGGAAGGGATCTTGATGGAGTTCACCGACGTCATAGCCAAGCGCCGCAGCGTGCGGCACCTGAACGCGAAGCTCACGGTCAGCGAGGAAGACACCCGTGCGCTGCTGGAGGCGGCCGTGGCGGCGCCGAGCGCGGGGAACATCCAGCCGTGGCGGTTCTTCATCGTGCGATCGGCAGAGGCCCGTGAGCGTCTCGCTGCGGCGCTTCACCAGCGTTGGGCCGCTGCCGCCCCGCTCGTGATCGTCGTGGCGGTGGATCCGCGTCCATGCGCGGCGCGATACGGCGATCGCGGGGAGTATCTCTACGCGATCCAGGATACGGCTGCCGCAGCCGAGAACATCCTTCTCGCGGCTGTGGACCGCGGTCTCTCGTCATGCTGGATCGGCGCGTTCGACCAGGCGGCCGTGGCCGAGGCAATCGGCGCGTCGGCTCCGATCACGCCGGTCGCCGTGCTGCCCATCGGGTACTCGGCCGAATCTGCCGGTAGGCCGGCACGTCGTCCGCTCGCCGAAGTCACCACCTGGCTCTAGGGGGAACCGAGTGTCGGACGGGCCACCAGATGTTCCTCTTCGCACAGGTGCCGCGGACCTGGTCGCGCTGCGCCAGCTGATCGGCGACTGTCACCGCTGCGCTCTCGGCGACACGCGGACGACGCTCGTCTTCGGTGTCGGCGATCCGGGAGCGAGGCTCATGTTCATCGGAGAAGCGCCCGGTCGCAACGAGGACTTGAAGGGTGAGCCGTTCGTGGGGGCGGCGGGCAAACTGCTGGACGAGCTGCTCGAGAGTATCGGGCTCGACCGCAGCGAGGTCTACATCGCCAACGTGCTCAAGTGTCGTCCACCGGGGAACCGGGACCCGCTGCCCGCGGAGGTCGAGGTGTGCACCCCGTTCCTCAACGAGCAGGTGCGACTGATCTCGCCGGCCGTCATCGCGACGCTCGGCAACCACGCCACGCACCAGGTACTGGGCACCGAGCGCCCGATCTCCGCGCTCAGGGGCAGGCTGTTCCAGGTGGATGGCCGACGCGTGGTGCCCATATTCCATCCAGCGGCTGCGCTTTACGACCAGTCGAAACGCGGGATCCTGTTCGACGACTTCAAGCGGCTGCGTGCGGTCCTCGACGCGGCCGCCGCCGATGAAGGCTCGGCGGCCGATGATCCCGAACAGCCGGCGCTCTTCTAGGGGATGTGGCAGTGGATCTGGAGTTCATGACAGCGGATGAAGCTGCGACCGTCGGTGCGGGCGAGTTGCTCGGCCCCCTGCTGCGTGCAGGGGACGTCGTGGCGCTCGCCGGCGATCTCGGCGCGGGCAAGACCCAGCTGGTGAAGGGCGTGGCCCGCGCACTCGGCGTGGGCGATGCGGTCACCAGTCCCACGTTCAACCTGCTGCTCGTGCACCCGGGGTCGCTGCCCCTCTACCACTTCGACCTCTACCGCCTGGAGCGCGAGGAGGATCTCGAGGAGATCGGCTTCTACGAGACGGTCGAAGGGAATGGCGTGTCGATGATCGAATGGGGCGATCGCTTCCCCCTGTCGCTGCCGGATGATCGGCTGCTGGTGACGATCCACCGCACGGGAGATGACGAGCGTCTATTCGAGCTGCACCCGTGCGGCGCACGCGCCACCGCACTGGCTACAGCGTGGTTGAATGTGCTCGGCGCCGAGCGGACTTCCCGATGAGGCCGTTTCTCGCCCTCGACACGGCGACCGATCACCTCGCGCTCGCCATCGGCGACCTGGATGCGCCCGGGGCGGTGCTCGCGGCGGCCGACTTCCGGGCGCCTCGCGCGGCGAACACGGTCGTACTACTGGCGGCGGAGCGGCTGATGGAGAGCATCGCGCTCGAGCCCGCATCGCTTGAAGCGGTGGCCGTCGGTCGTGGTCCGGGCTCGTTCACCGGGGTCAGGATCGGCGCGGCGACCGCCAAAGGCCTGGCACACGGTCTCTGTGTGCCACTCGTCGGCTTCGGGACGCTCGACGCGGTCGCGCACAACGTCGGAGCCGAAGGGCTCATCGGAGTCGTGGGAGACGCCATGCGTGGCGAGGTGTACCCGGCGCTCTTCCGCGCCCACGCCGGCACGGTCGTGCGTCTCGTGCGGGACCGTGTCGCCCCCCCCGGTCAGATCGCGGCCGAGTGGGCGGCGCTCGGCGAGACCGTCTTGCTCACCGGAAACGGCGTTGCCAAGCACGAGGGCGTGCTTCTCGCTGCGCTCGGTGAGCGCGGCGTGCTCGCGTCCGAGCGCCTGCGCGTCCCGAACGGCCCCTCCATCCTCGCCGCGGCGTGGGCGGCGGATGGCGATCGCACGCTCATGGCGATTCGCGGACTCGAGCGCGACGCCGCATATGCCGCGGCCCATCCGGGAGCCATGCTGCCGATCTACACGCGCCTTTCCGACGCCGAAGAGGCGGAACGTGTGCGCGCGGGCGGGGAGTCCTCGTTGCCGGACGGCGGCGTGGCCGGTCCGGGGGAGGCGCGAGCATGACGATCCGCCAGCTCGTGGTGTCGGACATCCCTGGCGTGCTCGAGATAGAGAACGCGAGTTTCGCCGCACCCTGGACCGAGGGCATGCTGCGCAGTGAACTCGGCAGGGTGGACCGGGCGTGGTACGTAGCGGAGCACGATGGCGACGTGGCGGCGTACGGCGGCATCATGGTCGTCGGTCCCGATGCACACCTGATGGACATCGCAGTCGACCCTGCGCACCGGGGCCGCGGTCTCGCTCGTGCCCTGATCGCCGCCCTCGCTGCCGAGGCGGTGGCCCGCGGCGCAGCGCGGATGACGCTCGAGGTGTGCGAGTCGAACGCCGGGGCGCTCGCGGTCTACGCATCGTGCGGCTTTGACGCGACAGGCCGCCGGACGGGCTACTACCCCGAGACCGGTGAGGATGCGCTCGTGCTGTGGTCCAGGCCGCTCGTGCCGCAGGTGCGAGCCGTAGATGCGGCCCGTACGGGCGAGGACCTCGTGCTGGCCATAGAGACCTCCTGTGACGAGACGGCCGCCTCCGTCATGCGTGGCGGACGCGAGGAGCTCGCGTCGGTTGTGGCGAGCCAGGTCGACTTCCACGCACGCTTCGGAGGCGTGGTGCCGGAGATCGCTTCGCGCAAGCACACCGAGGCTGTCGTGGCCGTGGTCGACGAGGCGCTTGCGAAGGCCGGCGTACGCTTCAGCGATCTGCACGCGCTCGCCGTCACGCGGGGCCCGGGCCTCGTGGGCGCACTCGTCGTCGGCCTCGCGTACGCGAAGGGCGTCGCGCTCGCCACGGGCCTCCCGCTCGTTGGGGTGAACCACCTCGAGGGGCACATCTACGCGGCGCGCCTGCTCGACCCGAACCTCGAGGCGCCACTCGTGGCGCTGCTCGTTTCAGGGGGTCACACGGCGATCGTCCACGTGACCGAATGGGGTCGCTACGAGGTGCTCGGACGCACGCTCGACGATGCGGCGGGAGAGGCGTTCGACAAGGTGGCGAAGCTCCTCGGCCTGGGGTATCCGGGCGGGCCCGTCCTCTCGCGCCTCGCAGTTGACGGCGATCCGGCCGCCATACCCTTCCCGCGCGCGATGATGCGAAGTGGGAACCTCGATGTGTCGCTCTCGGGTCTCAAGACAGCGGTCATCCAGTACGTGGAGGCCGAGAGGGCGGCGGGCCGTGAACTGCGCGTGCCGGACATAGCCGCGTCGTTCCAGGCAGCGGTGGTCGACGTCCAGGTGGCGAAGACCCTGCGTGCGGCAGTGGATCACGGTGCGCGGACTGTGGTGCTCGCCGGCGGCGTTGCGGCCAACCCCGCACTGCGCGAGGGGCTGCGGGCGGCACTCGCGGATGCGAGCATCTCGCTGTCGGTGCCGCCGCTCGAGTTGTGCACGGACAACGCCTCGATGATCGCGGCCGCTGCGCACGACCGCCTTGCCGAAGGACGGGTGCTCGGACTCGGCGCGGATGCGATGCCGAACATGCGGCTTGGCGGACCCACGCACTAATCTGAGTGCCGAAGCATCAGATTCTCGCTCACGCCCCCTTGCGTTCGGCTCTGTGGTAGGCCTAGAATCACCTTCGGCTGGCACTCGCACCCGTAGAGTGCCAACCGTGGTTAGAACGGGTACATAGGTATCCGCCGCGGTGCCACGGCTCCGCGAGTATCCATGGGTCAGTCAACTGAAGTAGGAGGGTAGAGCATGAACCTGAAGCCGCTGTTCGATAACGTCGTCGTCAAGCCGGCGAAGGCCGATGAGCAGACCAAGAGCGGAATCTTCCTGCCCGATACGGCCAAGGAGAAGCCCCAGAAGGGCGAGATCGTGGCTGTGGGCGAGGGCCGCTGGGAAGACGAAGGCGTCAAGCGCCTGCCGATGGACGTCAAGGTCGGTGACGTCGTCATCTACAAGGAGTGGGGCAAGACTTCGATCAAGATCGACGGCGAGGAGTACTTCATCATGTCGCAGAGCGACATCCTCGCGGTCGTGCAGGGCTAAGTCACATCCGTCATCTCACCTAAGGAGGGGAATCACCCGATATGGCAAAGGACATTCGTTTCGATGAAGAGGCCCGCCGCGGTCTCGAGGCCGGCGTCAACAAGCTGGCCAACGCGGTCAAGGTGACCCTCGGCCCCCGCGGCCGTTACGTTGTGCTCGAGAAGAAGTTCGGCTCGCCGACCATCACCAACGACGGCGTGACGATCGCCAAGGAGATCGAGCTCGAGGATCCCATCGAGAACATGGGCGCCCAGCTCGTCAAGGAAGTCGCCACCAAGACGAACGACGTTGCGGGCGATGGCACCACCACGGCAACCCTGCTCGCCCAGGTGATCGTGCGCGAAGGCCTGCGCAACGTGGCGGCCGGCGCCAACCCGCTCGCCATCAAGCGCGGCATCGAGAAGGCCGTGGAGGTCGTGGTCGAGACGATCAAGGCCAACGCCAAGGAGATCGAGGACAAGGAAGAGATCGCGCACGTCGGGTCGATCTCTGCCGCCGATGAGGCCATCGGCGACAAGATCGCCGAGGCGATGGAGGTCGTGGGCAAGGACGGCGTCATCACCGTCGAGGAAAGTCTCACCTTCGGCATCGACATCGACACCGTCGAGGGCATGCAGTTCGACAAGGGCTACATCAACCCGTACATGATCACCGACGCGGACCGCATGGAGGCCGTGCTCGAGGATCCGTACATCCTCGTCGTCAGTCAGAAGATCAGCAACATCCAGGACCTTCTGCCGGTGCTCGAGAAGATCATGCAGGCCGGCAAGCAGCTGCTCATCATCGCCGAGGACGTGGAGGGCGAGGCGCTTGCCACGCTCGTCGTGAACAAGCTGCGCGGCACCTTCACCTCCGTCGCCGTCAAGGCGCCGGGCTTCGGCGACCGCCGCAAGCGGATGCTCGAGGACATCGCGATCGTCACGGGCGGCCAGGTCGTCTCCGAGGAGCTCGGCCACAAGCTCGAGAACGTCACGCTCGACATGCTCGGCCGTGCCGACAAGGTGAAGATCACCAAGGACGACACGACGATCATCGACGGCAAGGGTGCCGAGGAGCAGATCAAGGCACGCATCACCCAGCTGAAGAACGAGATCGAGAACTCCGACTCCGACTTCGACCGCGAGAAGCTGCAGGAGCGTCTGGACAAGCTCTCCGGTGGTGTGGCTGTCATCTAGGTGGGCGCGGCTACCGAAGTCGAGCTCAAGGAGAAGAAGCACCGTATCGAGGACGCGCTCCAGGCGACCCGTGCGGCCGTTGAAGAGGGCATCGTCGCCGGCGGTGGCGTTGCGCTCACTGACGCGGCTCCCGCGCTCGACGCACTTGTGCTCCCCGGTGACGAGCAGATCGGCGTCACCATCATCCGCAAGGCACTCGACGAGCCGCTGAAGCAGATCGCTGCCAACGCCGGCTTCGAGGGCTCGGTCGTGGTCGAGAAGGTCAAGGCGCTGGCCAAGGGCGAGGGTCTCAATGCCTCCACCGGCGAGTACGGCGACCTCGCAAAGATGGGCGTCATCGACCCGGTCAAGGTCACCCGTACCGCGCTGCAGAACGCAGCGTCGATCGCAGCACTCATCCTCATCACCGAGACCACGGTCTCGGACGTTCCCGAGAAGAACGACGCCGCTGCTGCCATGGCAGGCATGGGCGGCATGGGTGGGATGATGTAGCGTTCGCTCGCTTCTGAGCATGCGTGATCGAGCGGGGCCCCGGCAACGAGCCGGGGCCCCGTCTGGTGTTCCCACCACCCCGGCAGCGGGACGAACGGCACAGAAACGAGGGCTCCGGCTCAACTCGAACGGGGTTTGTGCCGATGAAGTACACAGAGAGTGCTTGTCACCGTATCTACCTCATGCCCTCAGAGGCGTTGACTACTTGAAGACCAGACATCGCATCACCGCGTTCGCCGCAATCGGCGCGGTCATTGTTGCCCTCATTGCTTTCGCTGCACTCGCCCCGGTGCGAGTGAACAGCGAGAGCATCCACGACGTGCACTTCGAAGCTGCCGTGTTGAGCGAGCAGATGGCATCACGCGCGCAGGAAGCGGGGCGCCTCGCTGCGGTCTACGTGGTGTCGGGCCGGTATGAGGATCAGCTCGCCTTCGAGGCAGCCGCTGGCCGGTTCGAGCGCGCAACCGCCGACTACGGGGACTCCCCGGGTTCACTTGGACGAAGCGAGGGCGTCTACACGGAGCGCATCCAGGCGTCGTGGACGGACGTGCGCGCCGCGGTGCGGGGACGCACCGTGGGTCTCAACGGCGCGCTTGACCGGATGGCCGTGCCCCTGGACGAGCTCGCCGAGCATGAGCTCGTGGAGGCTGCGGATGCCATGGATGTGCTCAACGCCAGCATCGCGCGGGCGCAAATTGTCATCGTGGCGCTAGCAATCGTGATGATCGCGGCCCTGATCGGTGCTGGGATCGTCGCGTCTCGCTCGGTAGCTCGCCCTCTGGCCATCCTGGACGTGGCGGTGAAGCGTCTTGCCGACGGGGAGTTGGATCAAGAGATTCCCCAGGTGGGCAGGGACGAGATCGGTGTACTCGCCGCCGCGTTCGAGATCGGGCGCGTGAATCTTCGTGCTGCTCTGAGCTCCCTGCACGACCGGATCGAGGAGCAGACTGCGACCGAGGAAGTCCTCGCGGAGGCAAACAGCGAGCTGCAAAGCCTGCTTGAGCGCGCGCGGCGCTCCGGCAATGAGATGGATCTCGCCGGCGAGATGGACGCGTTGCTGCAGGCCGACCTGTCCTGGTCCGAGGCCTATGCTGTCATCGCGAACTACGGCCAGCAGCTGTTCGCGGGGTTCCAGGGCGCCCTGTACCTGTTCGACGGGGACGGTCCCGTTCTCGCACGCGCAGTGGAGTGGGGCAACGCCGAGCCACTGGCGGAACGCTACGACGTGGACGAGTGCTGGTCGCTCAGGACCGCTCATGCCCACTGGACCCGCTTCAACGAGCCGGATCTTCCCTCGTGCGATCACGTGCACGCTGCGGGGGCATGCTCGGCCTGTGTGCCGCTGGTGGCGCACGGAGAGCGGCTCGGCACGATCGTGCTGGTGGGATGCAGCGGGTCGGACCCCTGCGCCGAACCCGGTTCGTACGAGCACGGCCGTGCCATACTGGCCTCGTTCGCCGGTCGCGTTGCGCTGGCAATCTCGAACATGCAGCTGCGGGAGACGCTGCGGGAGCAGGCTCTGCGCGATCCGCTCACGGGACTGTATAACCGCCGCCCCATGGAAGAGGGATTGAAACGCGAGATCGCGCGGGCCGGGCGAGAGTCAGCGCCGCTCGTGGTGGGCTTCGTGGACATCGACCACTTCAAGGACTTCAACGACACCTACGGTCACGAGGCGGGCGACTACGTGCTCAAGCAAGTCGCAGGGTACCTCAGGGACCATACGAGGGCCGGCGACCTGGTGTCCCGGTATGGCGGCGAGGAGTTCGTGGCGGTCTGGCTGGGGGCCGATCTGGCCACGGCGTTCGCCCGTGCCGAGAGCCTGCGGGAAGGGGTTGAAGCACTTCACCTGGAGTTCAGGGGTGAGCCTCTGGGAGCTGTGACTCTATCGATAGGCATGTCTCTCCTTGGCGAACACGGCGACAGCGCGGAGGCCTTGCTGTCGGCCGCCGATGGCGCGCTCTACGAGGCAAAGGGCGATGGGCGCAACGTAGTGGTGGTCGCGCCGGTCCCCGTATGCGAACTCGAGCGTCAGGCCCTGGCTGTCGCCGCCTCCGGGCTCGTCGAATCGCGCGCTTCGCGCTAGCGCATCTCTGATGCGTTCCGCTTCGGCCGGCAGACGCTACAATAATCCGGTCGTGAAGGATAGCGAGGGGGCGCCGATGACGCAGAACGTCCACTTCCTGGCCGAGTGGCACCAGCTCAAGAGCGAGCACACGCACGACCGGGACAAAGACAACAACTACGGGTGTTTCAACACGGACGTGTGCCGCAACTGCAACTACGTCTACAACGCAAGGGGCTGCATCAGCTGCCACAACTGCGACAGCGTCGTCGAGTGCATCCAGTGTGTGGACTGCCGCGACTGCGCTTACTGCGTTGGGCTCAACGGGGCCCGGTTCCACATCCTCAACAAGGAGCACACCGAAGAGGAGTACTACGCCAAGCTACGGGCGTTCGGCATCGAGTGGAATGTCGAGGCGTTCGACCCGCTCGACCCGTATTCGTCGCTCGAGTAGCGGGCCGGGGAGCGTCTAGATGAGGTCGAGCGAGCCGAGGAAGAAGCGCGCGCCGAGGTAGAGCAAGAACAGCGCGCAGGCGCCGATGATGAGCCGATAGGGGCGGTCGGCGAGCAGGCGCTTCCCGCGGGTTGTGGCGAAGATGACCAGTCCGTACCATGTCACGTCAGCGAGCTGGTGGCCGATGAAGAACGCCGCGATGCCGGCCGGGCCGAGGGCCACTCCGTCGGATGCCAGTTTGACCCCGATCGTCACCCACCACAGCAGCCAGTAGGGGTTCGAGAGGCTCACGGCGGCGCCGTGCAGGACCGGCCCGAGCTTCGATTCGGGCTGTGCGGGACCCGCGCTCGCGCTGATGGTGCCCGCGATCGCGCCACGCAGCAGGCTCCAGCCCATCCAGACGAGGAAGATGCCGCCCACGCCGGAGAGCACGTTCGACACGTGCAGGTTCTGCAGGATCTCCTGCAGGCCGAAGGCGAAGCCGACGAGAAGCAGTCCTTCGAGGAGCGCGTGGCCGATCAGCATGAGCGCGGCCGAACGCGGACCGCGCGTGACGGTGCGCGTGATAGTCACGGTGAGGTAGGGCCCCGGCGCCATGGCGCCGGTGAACGCGATGAGAAACGCGCTTCCGCCGAGAGCGAGTGCCTGTGTGAGGGTGTCGCTCACCGCCGACCGGGCCCCTGTCCGCCGCGCATGGCGGCAACGATTTCGAGCGAGTCCATGGTGTATAGTATCGCAGGCCGCGCGGCCTTCCCGCGCGATGAAGGGAGCGAGCGTGGCACTTTCTATCGGTATCGTCGGCCTTCCGAACGTCGGCAAGTCGACGCTGTTCACCGCGCTCACCAAGAAGCAGGTGGATGCCGCCAACTACCCCTTCGCTACCATCGAGCCGAACGTGGGCCTCGTCCCCGTCCCCGATGCCCGTCTCGACCGGCTCGCCGAACTCGTGAGCCCGCAGCGTGTCGTGCCTGCCACTGTCGAGTTTGTGGACATCGCCGGGCTTGTGAAGGGTGCGAGCGAGGGAGAGGGACTCGGCAACCAGTTCCTCGCCACCATCCGCGAGACGGATGCGATCGCCGAGGTCGTCCGCTACTTCCGCGACCCGAACGTGATCCACGTGGATGGCAAGGTCGATCCGGCCGGAGACGTGGAGACCATCAAGACGGAGCTCGTGTTGGCAGACCTCGGCACGCTCGAGCGGGCGTTGCCGCGCCTCGAGAAGGATGCCAAACGTGACGCCCCGGCGGCTCTCAAGCTCGACGTTGCCCGCAGGCTGAACGCATGGATGGAGCAGGGGCACCGGGCACGGACCATGGAGATGACCGACGACGAGCGCGCGATGGTCCGCGACCTCCACCTGCTCACCATGAAGCCGATGCTCTACGTCGCCAACGTGGACGAGAGCGACATCGGCGCGTCGCTCGCAAAGATCGACGGCATCGCGCCCGTGCCGATCTGCGCGAAGATCGAATCAGAGATGGCCGAGCTCGAGCCCGAGGAGCTCGCCGAGTACCTCGAGATGGAGGGCCTGGCCGAACCGGGTCTCAACGCGCTCATCCGCGAGGCGTACCGGCTCCTGGGCCTTCAGTCGTTCTTCACCGCAGGCGAGCAGGAAGTCCGTGCGTGGACCGTGCGCGTGGGTGCGAAGGCGCCCGAGGCGGCCGGCGTCATCCATACCGACTTCGAGCGCGGCTTCATCAAGGCCGAAGTCATCTCGTTCGCCGACTACGATTCACTCGAGACTGAAGCGGCCGCCAAGGCCGCGGGCAAGCTCGGCATCGAAGGCAAGGAGTACGTCGTCGCCGATGGCGACGTCGTGCACTTCCGCTTCAACGTGTAGCATGCGAGCGCGCTACCTGCGGGCCTTGTCGATCATCGCATCGGCCACCGGCGGCAGCACGGACGTGTCGCCCACCATCGTGGTGTAGTAGACGCGCGGCGACTGGTTCTCGATCCACTCACGCTGGTAGGCGGACAGGATGCGGCCGTTGACGAGCGGCATCGTGACACCGTAGGTCCGAACGGCGACGGTGGTGGCGACCACGCCGTCGCTGACCGAGGCGGGGTTGTACGCAAGTAGCCATACCATGCCGGACGCCCGGGTAGCGCCGATGGCGGCCACCTGCGTGACGCCCGCATCGGCGTTGCCGATCCGCGTGCGGTTCGGCATGCCTGCGGTGACGGCGTCGGGTACCGGCCCGACGGAGACCGTGGTTGCGACGTCACCGGAGTGCGCTGCGAGGAATGCGACCGCCTCGGGTGGCAGCGACCAGTCGGCGCGTGTCAGCACGAGCGCCCCGCCGGGACGACTCGCCGCGACCAGGGCTGCTGCGAGGGCGTCGCTTGTGCGTGCGGCGCTGGCGAAGACCACGGTCATCGAGGTGTCCGCCGAGGCGAGCTCGTCGGAGAGCAGCGGCGCAACATCAGCGGGCTCGGTCCCGGCGAGCCGGGTCACAGCCGACGCGTCGATTCCCGCGGCCGCGGCGGCTTGCTCGAGGAAGGTGTCCGGCAGCATCTTGGTCGAACCCACTGCGATGATCCGGTCGGGGCTCAGTCGCGCGACCTCGGCAACAGCCTCGGCCGAGAGCCCCTTGGTGTCCGCATAGATCACCGGCGCGCCGAGGCGGGCAGTGGCAATCGGTGCTGCGAGTGCGCTCACGGGGTCGTACACCGAGGCAAGGACCATCGTCGACACGCCGCCTGACCAGAGCGAGCGGGATGCTATGACCGCCGTGCTCGAACGCGCGGAGCCTGCGTAGCGCGGGTAGAACGGCGCATAGGCGCCGCTCGCCATCCAGCGGTTGAGCCCGTTGACTATGCCCGCCACATAGCGGGTGCGCCACCAGGGGCTCGCGATGAGGCTGCCCTCGGCCGTGTTGCTCATGAAGCCGGTCTCGATGAGCAGTGCCGGCATGTTGGCCCACTTGGTCACGTAGAAGCTCTGTACGCCGGAGCCGCGGTCACGCTGACCTGTCTGCTCGAGGACCGCGCCCTGGACATAGTCGCCCAGCTGCTGCCCGAGCAGGTCGTTTGCCGATGCCCAGTTCTCCGTGCCGCTCGCGGCCGAGGAGGAGGCGCCGTTGCAGTGGATCGAGATGAAGACGTCCGCGCCGAGGTTGTTGGCGACATCCGAGCGAGCTTGCAGGTCGTCACGCGGCACGCCGTCGTCGTACCAGACGATGCCATCCGGGGCGTACACCCAGCGACCCTCGGCATCGATCCAGTGCCACGTCGGGATGTCCGAGAGACACACGGCGGTGTCGGTCGTCCTGGTATAGGCGATGCCGTAGCCCTGCTCGTGCAGACGGGCGCCAAGTTCGATCGCGAACAAGAGGTTCGCTGCCTTCTCGGTGAGCGACCCGTAGCGCGCGTGACTGTAGGGGCCGCCATGACCCGCGTCGATCGCCACCAGTGGGCCGGCAAGCGCGGGAGACGCAACGGCGAGAGCGACCAGGAGAACGGCTGCCGCGAGGGCTACCGTGGCCGCGCGTGACGTGCGCAGAGGGATTCGAGTGCTACGGCAAGGCTTCATATTCGTACCCCCGGATGCGGGCTTGTGGTTGATTGTACCGCACGTCGCGCGGGTTTGACCCCCCTGGGACGCTGGCGTAGCATAGACAGACCACGCACCCCGAAAACCCTCTTCGTCGCAGCATCTTTCGGACCAGGGCATCCTGCGCCGTGGCGCGGTCCTGGTCCTTCGCGTATCGAGGGGCGTCTTGGATGGCACAGGATCATGTAGCGCGAATCGACCGGGAGGAATCAGCGCTTATGGAGATCGAGATCGGACGCGGCAAGACGGCACGTCAGGCGTATGGGTTCGACGACATCGCGATCGTGCCGAGCAGGCGCACCCGCGACCCCCGGGACGTGAACATCTCCTGGGAGTTCTCGTTCAAGGGCCGCGACTACGCGTTCCCGCTTCCGGTCCTTGCCTCCGCCATGGACGGCGTGGTGGATCCCGCGTTCGCTATCACCCTCGGCAAGCTCGGCGGGCTGGCCGTGCTCAATCTCGAGGGCATCCAGACGCGCTACGCCGATCCCGCTCCGCAGCTTGACGCCATCGCGTCGTTCTCGCGCGAAGAAGCCACTCGCAGGATGCAGGAGATCTACGCCGCCGAAGACGTGAAGCCGGAACTCATCACGCAGAGGATCAAGGAGATCAAGGCTGGTGGCGTGCTCGCCGCCGCCTCGCTTACCCCCCAGAACGTCGAGAAGTTCATCGGCCCGGCGCTCGAAGGCGGTCTCGACATCCTCATCATCCAGGGCACGGTCATCTCCGCCGAGCACGTTTCGAGCTTCGACAAGCCGCTCGACCTGAACGCGTTCGTCGCCGGCCTCGACATCCCGGTCATCGTCGGCGGCTGCTGCAGCTACCAGGGCGCACTCCACCTCATGCGCACCGGCGCCGTGGGCGTGCTCGTGGGCGTCGGTCCCGGTCACGCGTGCACGTCGCGTCGCGTGCTGGGCATCGGCGTTCCGCAGTGCACCGCCGTCGCCGACGCTGCTGCGGCCCGCATGCGCCACCTGGACGAGACCGGCACCTACTGCCACGTCATCGCTGATGGCGGCATGCGCACCGGCGGCGACCTGGCCAAGGCCATCGCCTGCGGCGCCGACAGCGTGATGATCGGCTCGCCGCTCGCAGCGGCCGCCGAAGCGCCCGGCCGCGGCTACCACTGGGGCATGGCGACCTTCCACCCGGACCTGCCGCGTGGCACGCGCGTCTTCGCCGGCCAGAAGGGCTCGCTCGCCGACGTGCTCATCGGCCCGGCGCACGAGAACGACGGCACGCTCAATCTCTGTGGCGGCCTGCGCACCTCCATGGCCACCTGCGGTTACGAGAACCTGAAGGCGTTCCAGAAAGCCGAGGTCATGGTCGCGCCCTCCTTGCAGACCGAGGGCAAGACCCTCCAGCAGGCCCAGGGCGTCGGCATGGGCCGGTAGGGGACGGGCGTGACCGACTATCACGGAGGACAGCCCACCGTCTTCGTGCTCGATTTCGGCGCGCAGTACGCGCAGCTGATCGCGCGTCGCGTTCGTGAGGCGCGCGTGTACTCGGAGATCGTGCCCCACGACATCAGTGCCGAGGAGATCGAGCGTCGCCGTCCGGCGGCGCTCATCTTGTCCGGTGGTCCCGCGAGCGTCTACGCTCAGGGTGCACCGAAGCTCGACCCGCGCATCTACGACCTCGGCATCCCGGTCCTCGGCTTCTGCTACGGCATGCAGCTGATGGCGCTCGACCTGGGCGGCGCGGTACCGCACACCGACATCGGCGAGTACGGTTTCGCCGAGCTTGCCGTGATGGAGCCCGAGTGCCGTCTGCTCGACGGCGTACCGGAGACCTCGCAGGTCTGGATGAGCCACCGCGACAGCGTGGGGACGCCGCCCGAAGGCTTCCTCGTGACCGCCCGCACGGCGATCACCCCGATCGCATCGATGGAAGACCCCGAGCGTGGCCTGTACGCCACGCAGTTCCATCCCGAGGTGGCTCACACCGAATTCGGCCAGCAGATCATCAAGCGCTTCTTGCACGACATCGCCGGCATCCCGCCGGTTTGGACGATGGTGAACATCATCGACGAGACGGTGACGCGCGTACGCGAGCAGGTCGGCACCGATCGCGTCATATGCGGCCTGTCAGGCGGCGTGGACTCAAGCGTCGTCGCGGCACTGCTGCACCGCGCCATCGGCGACCAGCTCACCTGCGTGTTCGTGGATCACGGCATGATGCGCCTGAACGAGGCCGAGCAGGTCGTGCGCACCTTCCGCGACCAGTTCCACATCGACCTCGTGCACGTGGATGCCGAGGAGCGCTACCTTTCGTTGCTCGCCGGCGTGACCGACCCGGAGCGCAAGCGCACCATCATCGGCGAGGAGTTCTGGCAGGTCTTCTTCGAGGAGGCCACCACGCTCGAGGGCGTGAAGTGGCTCGCCCAGGGCACGCTTTATCCCGACGTGATCGAAAGCGGTAACAAGACCGCCGCGAAGATCAAGAGCCACCACAACCTCATCCCGTTTCCCGTTGGGGTGCACTTCGACCTCATCGAGCCGCTCAAGGCGCTGTTCAAAGACGAGGTCCGCGCGGTCGGTTCCGAGCTGGGCCTGCCGGACGAGATCGTCCACCGGCAGCCGTTCCCGGGCCCCGGTCTTGCCGTGCGCATCATCGGCGAGATCACGCACGAGAAGCTCGAGACGCTCCGTCGCGCCGACGCGATCATCCGTGAGGAGATCGGGGACTGGGACACCGAGCGCAGCGTGTGGCAGTACTTCGGCGTCCTTCCTGACATCCGTAGCGTGGGCGTGATGGGCGACGAGCGCACGTACGGGCATCCGATCATCATCCGGGCTGTGTCCTCGGCCGACGCGATGACCGCCGACTGGGCGCGCCTTCCGCACGACTTGCTCGCGAAGATGAGCAATCGCATCATCAACGAGGTCGAAGGCATCAATCGGGTGGCGTACGACATCACGAGCAAGCCGCCCGGCACGATCGAATGGGAATGATACGCATACGGACCGCGCGAGCGCCGGGAGACCGGCGCTTCGTGCACCTACCGGAAGTCGTGAGGAGAGGGCAATGACCGACCAGCTGTCAGCCGAGGCCGCAGAGCAGATCGCCGCGCACCGGTCGCGCATCGACGAGATCGACTGCGAGATCGTGAAGCTCCTGAATGAGCGTGCAGCCGAGTCGCTCGCGATCCGTGCGCTCAAGCCGCAGGTCCACTGGGGTCTGTACGACCCCAAGCGCGAGGAGGAGATCTTCGCCAACCTCGCCCAGTGCAACGCCGGGCCGCTTTACTCGGAGAACCTGCGCGAGATCTACGAGGCGGTTCTGAACGTCATGAAGGAGATGCGCGGATGAGCGCTGTGGAAGTCGGCGGCTCTCCCATCGTGCGCGACGGCGCCGTCACCGTCATCGCCGGTCCGTGCTCGGTAGAGACGCGCGCGCAGATGGACGAGGTCGGAGCCGCGCTCAAGGATCTGGGCATCCGGGTCATGCGGGGTGGGGCGTACAAGCCACGCACGAGTCCGCACTCCTTCCAGGGCCTCGAAGAAGAGGGCCTGAAGATCTTGCGGGAGACGGCGGACAAGTACGGACTCATGTTCGTTACCGAGGTCACGGACTCGGCACATGCCGAAGTGGTGGACGCATACGCCGATGTCCTGCAGATCGGCACCCGCAACATGGCGAACTTCAGCCTGCTCAAGAAGATCGGGCAGGTGACCGCCGAAAGCCGCAAGCCCGTGGTGTTCAAGCGCGGCATGGCCGCGACGATCCAGGAGTGGCTGCAGGCGAGCGAGTACATCACCACCCTCGGCAACGAGAACGTGATCCTATGCGAGCGCGGCATCCGCACCTTCGAGACGGCATACCGCTTCACGCTCGACATCACGGCCGTCCCGGTCGTGAAGAGCCTGTCGCTGCTGCCCATCATCGTGGATGTCTCGCACCCCTCCGGCCGAGCGGACCTCGTCCCCGCGGTCTCGCGCGCGGCGGTGGCGGTGGGCGCCGACGGCATCATGGTCGAGGTACATCCCAATCCGCGTGAGGCGCTCTGCGACGGACCCCAGTCGCTCGACATCGAAGGACTGCAGGCGCTTATGGCCGAACTCGAGCCACTTGCTCGCGCGGTAGGGAGAGTCGTCGCGTGAACCGCACCGTTCGTCGGATGAATCCTTAGGAAACCTTGCGGCCAGCGAGGATGGCTGTCAGAATCAGGGCAAGTGGGAAACTCGGCCAGTCATTTGCTGCAACGACTCCTGCGAGTATTGTTTGACCAGGGAGGTACGGCAGATGGCCGACGGATTGTACACACGGGTGTGCATGCACTGCGGCTCCACCGGGGCGCAGCGCATCGGCTACTGCGACGAGTGCGGCACTGCCGTGTGCGAGAAGTGCGGCAACACGCAGATCTCCCTCGACAACCGTAAGGTCATGCACGACAGCTGTCTCAAGCAGTGCGCCGAGAGCTCGTTCTCGATGATCAAGTTCGTGAAGTAGGCGCTCCCAGCCGCTTCATCCCCCTCGCCGGGCAGGGTACACTGTCACCCCATGACATTCTCTCCTGACGACCTCAATCCGGCGCAGCGCGACGCCGTCACCACCACGCAAGGACCGCTTCTCGTGCTTGCCGGCGCGGGCAGCGGCAAGACGCGCGTGCTCACGTATCGGATCGCGCACCTGGTGCGCGATCTTGGTGTCTCACCGGCGGAGATTCTCGCCATCACGTTCACCAACAAGGCCGCGCAGGAGATGCGCTCCCGGCTCGAGGGTCTGTGCGGCCATGCAGGCCGCGCGATGTGGGTGATGACGTTCCACGCGTTCTGCGGCCGCATTCTGCGTGCAGATGGTGAGCGGCTCGGGTTCTCCCGCGCATTCACGATCTACGACGAGGACGATTCTCGGCGGCTGCTCACCAGCGTCGCGGCGGAGTTCGACATCGATCCCAAGCAGTTCCCCATCAAGGGCATCGCATCGAGGATCTCCTCGGCAAAAAACGAGCTCGTCGGACCCGCCGAGTACGAGGCGAAAGCAGCCATCCCGCCGGAGAAGATCACCGCGAAGGTGTACCGCCGCTACCAGCAGCGGATCGCCGAGGCGAACGCGATGGACTTCGACGACATGCTCGTGAACGCCGAGCGGCTGTTGCGCGAGCACCCCGAGGTACTCGAGTTCTACCAGGACCGGTTCCGCTACATCCTCGTGGACGAGTATCAGGACACGAACAAGGCGCAGTACGAGATCGTGAATCGCCTCGCCGCGCGCGACCGCAACCTGATGGTCGTGGGCGACGACGACCAATCGATCTACTCGTGGCGTGGCGCCGATATCCGGAACATCCTCGAGTTCGAGCGCGACTATCCCGATGCCACGGTGATCCGTCTGGAGCAGAATTACCGCTCTACCGAGACGATCCTCGCAGCGGCGAACGCCGTGGTGGCGAACAACCGCGGGCGCAAGCCGAAGACGCTGTGGACGGCAAACGTCGGCGGCGAGGCGATTGTGCGCTACTCGGCCACCGACGAACGCGACGAGGCCCGCTTCGCGGCCGAGGAGATCGAACGCCTCCTGCGCGACGAGCACCGCTCCTATGCCGACTTCGCCGTCTTCTATCGCACGAACGCCCAGTCGCGCATCGTGGAGGACACGTTCCTGCGCGCTGGCGTGCCGTACCGGCTCGTGGGCGGAACGCGCTTCTTCGAGCGTGCCGAGATCAAGGACGTGATGGCGTGGCTGCGCGCCGCCGCCAACCCCACCGACGTCCAGTCGCTCGCGCGCGTGCTCGAGAAGCGGCAGGGCATCGGCAAGACCACCATCGACACGCTGAGGGCGCACGCGATCGAGCGGGGCATCTCGCTCTCGGATGCAATCGCGCTCGCCGCCGACGAAGGGTGGCTCGCGACCGCCCCTTCGCGCAAGGTCGCTGTGCTGGCCGAGGACCTTGCCGCGGCGCGGGCCGTCGAAGGCGAGTCGCTGAGAGCCAGGGTGGAAGCGGTAGTGGACCTCTCGGGCCTTCTCTCGGCGCTCGCTGCCGAGAGCACGCACGAAGCGGCGGGCCGCGCAGAGAACATCCGGGAGTTCTTCGGCGTGGTGGACGAGTACGACCAGCAGCACGAGGAGCCCGAGGCGCGAACGCTCGAGGCGTTCCTCGAGTGGGTGGCGCTGCGCTCCGACCTCGACGAGATCGAGGAGAGCGAACGCGCGGTCACGATGATGACGCTGCACTCGGCCAAAGGCCTTGAGTTCCCGGTCGTGTTCATGCTCGGCATGGAGGACTCGCTGTTCCCGCACGCGAGCTCGCTGTTCGACCAGTCCGGGCTCGAGGAGGAGCGCCGTCTGTGCTACGTGGGCATCACCCGCGCTCGCGAACGGCTGTACATCATCCACGCATCGATGCGGCAGCTCTTCGGCACCACGCAGTACAACCAGCCGAGCATGTTCATCTCGGAGATTCCCGAAGAACACGTGCGCGCCGAAGGGATCGGCTCGGCCGGCTTCGGCACGTCGGCGCCGGGGCGGGGACGAGGCGACCGCGGCGGATCGGTGCGGTGGGCGCGCGACCGTGCACCGGATAGCACCGGCGGCGGACGCGTCTTCGGCTCGGGACAGTCGGTCCGGCGTGAGGCCGAGCCGAAGCTCGTTCTTGCCGCCGGCGACACGGTCGATCACAAGGTATTCGGCCGGGGTGTGGTGCAGTCGGTGAGCGGCGATAAGGTGGCCGTGACCTTCCCGGGTAGCGGGACGAAGAACCTGCTTCTGGGGTACGCTCCGATACGCAAGGTCGAACCGTAGAACGCCTCGTTCAGCGAGAGGGAGCCATGGGACCGATCCTGGTCTTCGGACATCGCAATCCGGATAACGACTCGATCTGCTCGGCGGTCGCCTACGCGCACCTGAAGAACGTGACCGATCCGGACGAGGTCTACCTGCCTGCCCGTTTGGGGCCCGTCCCGCCCGAGACCGCGTGGGTCTTCGAGCGCTTCGGCGTGGATCTGCCCGACGAGATCCCACACGTGCGCACCCGGGTCCGCGACGCCATGAGCGCCGGCGTCGTCACGGTCTCCCCGGAAGACAATATGCTCACCGCGGGACGCCTGATGCGGGAGCACAACGTGCGCGCCCTTCCGGTCACAGACGCCGAGGGCGGTGTTCGCGGGCTCATGAATCAGCAGATTCTCGCGGAGCTCTACATCGGCGAGACCGAGATGCTCGGCTTTGCGAAGCTGCCTCTGACGGTGGCCGAGCTGGCTGCCGTGCTTGGCGGTCGCGTTCTTGCCGGCGACGTCGCCAAGCGGCTGACCGGTTCTGTGCTCATCGGCGCGATGGAGCCGGAGACGATGGTGTCCTACATCCACGCCGGCGACACGCTGATCGTGGGCGACCGCCTCCGCACCCAGCCTCAGGCGCTCGAGGCGGGCGCAGCATGCCTGATCATCAGCGGGGGTTCGGAGCCGGACGCCGGCGTGCTCGACCTGGCCGCCGCGCGCGGCGCTGCCATCATCTCGAGCCCGCACGACACCTACGCCACCGCACGTCTCGTGAACCTGGGGCACTCGGTGGGCGGCCTGATGGACACTTCGCCGTTGCTGGTGGGCCCGGACGCGCTGCTCGCCGAGGTGGCCGAGGACCTGATGGACAGCGTCCATCGCGAGGCGCTCGTCGTGGATGAAGAGGGTCGGCTCGAAGGCATCCTCACGAGGACCAACCTTGCGCGCGGCTTCCGTCGCCGGGTCATCCTGCTCGACCACAACGAGCTCTCGCAATCTGCACCGGGTGTCGAGGACGCCGCGGTGGTCGAGATCGTCGACCACCACCGCGTGGGCGACGTGCAGACTGCCGCACCGATCCTGTTCCTCAACCTCCCGGTCGGCTCGACCGCGACCATCGTCGCCGAGCGGTACCGCGACCTGGGCGTCGCGCCGCCCGATGGTATGGCAGGCGTGCTGCTCTCGGCCGTGCTGACCGACACGGTGCTTCTGAAGAGTCCCACCACGACCCCGACCGATCACGAGGTGGCCGATCGCCTCGCCGCGCAGCTCGAGATCGACCCGATCGAGTTCGGCCTCGAGATGTTCCGCGCACGTGCCGAGCGAGTGGACTTCTCTGCGCCCGATGCGGTAGGCCGCGACCTCAAGGAGTACCGCGCGGGCGATCTTGCGATCGGCGTGGCACAGGTGGAGACGGTGGATGTGGCCGAGTACCTCGACCGCTCGGCGGAGCTGGCCGCCGCCCTCGAGGAGCTGGCCGGGCGTCGGAGCCTCGACCTGGCGATGCTGCTCGTCACCGACGTGGTCCGCGAGGGGAGTCAGGTCTTCGCGGTCGGCAAGACCCGCATCGCCGAGCGCGCGCTCGGCATAGAGCTGTCGGCCGGTCCGGCGTGGGTCGACGGTCTTCTCTCGCGCAAGAAGCAGGTCGCGTCACGCCTGCTCGAGACTGCGGGGGCGTGAGACCATGCTTCCCGGACGCCGAGAGCGCTGGCAGCGTGACCCGAGGGTGGGCGTGCTCGTGGTGGTCGCGTTCTCGGCGCTCGCCGCGTTCATTGCGCTCGGCCTCGCGCTCATCATCGCTCCGGCGTGGATCCAGCTCGACATCGCCGTTTCCGAGGCGATCAGGTCCATCGAACTGCCGGGTCTCGAGGCGTTCGCGCGTTTCGCCACCAGGCTGGGCGACTTCTGGCCGATGGTCATCCTCACCGTGGGGACGGCGATGCTCTTCTGGGCGCGAGGCAATCGGACGTCGGCGGCCACGCTCGTCATCGGGGTGCTGTCGGGCTCTGCGTTCGGTGTGCTGCTGAAGCTGCTCTTCGCGCGTCTGCGCCCGGCCCTTGAGGTCGCGCGCATTCCGATCCCCGAGACGTACAGCTTTCCGTCGGGCCACGCGCTCGCAAGCCTGCTCTTCTTCGGGTCGCTCGCGTTCCTCATCATCCTCCACGAGCGGAGCCTTCGGCGCGCACTGATCGCGACGGTGCTCTGCGTGCTGGCCGCGCTCACGATCGCCATGGCGCGCGTCTATCTGGGCGTCCACTACCTCGGCGACGTGGTCGGTTCCTGGCTGCTCGGCGCGTCGTGGCTCGCGGCAGTGGTGCTCGTGTCCGCGCGCTGGGGCGCCGGCTCCTCGGAGGCGGACTTCAGCGAGCCCGGGGAAGACGCACCGTAGCGGTCGTTCCAGCGCCGGGGTCCGAGGTGATCCTAGCCGTTCCGCCCGCGCGCTCCACGGTGTTGCGGACGAGCGCCAGGCCGAGTCCCGTGCCGCCGCTCGTGCGGGACCGTGCGCGGTCGACACGGTAGAAGCGCTCGAAGACGCGCTCCACGTCGGCCGTGGGGATTCCGATGCCCGTGTCTGCGACATCGATCGTCACCGTCTCGTCGTCTGCCGAGACACGCACGGTCACCCCGCCGCGCTCGGTGTAGGCGATAGCGTTCGAGAGCAGGTTGTCGAGGACGATCGCGAGGTCGGTCGTACCGCAACGCACGGCGACGTCTGCACCCGCGACCGCCTGAAGCTCGGCAGCGAGCGAGAGACCCTTGGCCGAAGCCGCGCGACGGTGCCCCGCAAGCGCCAGCTCCACGGCCCGCCGGACGTCGGCTACCTCGGCCTGGCCGGGTACGCTCTCGACGCGCGAGAGATCGAGCAGTTCGGCTACGAGCCGCTTGAGGCGCGCTGCCTCGCCGGCGATCTGCGGAACGAACGCGAGCGCCTGCTCGCTGTCGCCATCGCTCACCGCGTTCTCGGCCGACTCGGCGAGGAGCAGGATGCCGGCGACCGGCGTCTTCAGCTCATGCGAGGCGTTGGCCACGAAGTCCCGCCGCACCGCATCGAGCCGCATCCGGTCGGTGACGTCGCCGATGACGGCGAGCGTGCGCTGCGAGCCGTCGGTCTCGCCGAGCGGGACGACCAGCACGCGATGGTAGCGGTGATACGGGTCCGGCCCGAGGTCCGCGCTCGCGCCGTCTCCCGACGCAAGGCCGTCGGCTATCGCCGCCTCGACCGGGGCGGGCAGGCCGAGGTCCGAAAGCGGTCGGCCACGGAGGTCGCCGGGTACCACGCGGAACATCGTCTTGAGCGCGCGGTTCGCGAGGCGCACGGTGTTCCCGTCGAACAGCAGCACTGCGTCCGACAGACCGTCGAGTGCGTGGCGCAAGGTACGCTGCTCGCCCTCAAGGGCATCGAGACGCTCGCGGAGCTGGTCGCGCAGGTCCCCGAGGGAGCCCGCAAGCGGTGCGAGGGCACCGTCGCTCTCGGGCACGGGCGAGCTGAGGTCACCGTCGGCCATGGCGCGTGCCGAGCCGGCGAGACGCTCCACAGGGCCTGCGGCGTCGCGGGTGACGAACCAGCCTACGGCGGTCGCGATGACGAGCACCGCAAGGAGCGGCAGCACTCCGGCACGGCGCATCGACGCCGAGATGTCGTCGATCTGCTCGAGGGACTCCGAGACGCGAAGCACCACCGGCGCGTCGTGGTAGGTCGCGGGAACCGCGACGTACATGCGATCGACGCCTTGTGTGTCCGAGCGGCGCACGTCGCTGCCTGTCTCGCCGCGAAGCGCGGAGCGCACCTCGGGCCGATCACCGTGGTTCTCGAGCGTGGAGGTCTCCTCCTCGCTGTCGGCGAGTACCGTCCCGTCGGCGGCGATGACGGTCGTCCGGACGCCGCTCGTGCCGGCGAGTCCCGAGACGCTCGCCTCAAGCGAGAGATCGGTGTGCGTGAGCATCATCGTTCCGGCTCGTGCGAGGTCGGCAAGCCGCGCTTCCTGCTGGTCCATGACCGCGTCGGTCACCGGTCCGGTGAGGCTCCACGCCCAGGCGCCCGCGACCACGCCGATCGCGACGACGAAGCCGACGATGAGCCGCACCCGGTAGGCCGACGAGCGTGGGATGAGCGGTCGCCTCACGAGAGCTGATGCGCTCCCTTCGGCCGGGGATCGAACCGGTAGCCGGCACCGTGGACCGTCTGGATGTAGTTATAGGCCGAGGGCTCCTCGACTGCCTGTCGTACGCGGCGGATGTGCACGTCGATCGTGCGGGACGAGGGGAGATGATCGTAGCCCCACACCTCGTGCGCGAGACGCTGGCGGGACATGAGCGAGCCGGCGTTGCGGGCGAGTGCGACGAGCAGCTGGAACTCCTTCAGGCGTAGCGCCGCGTGCTCACCGGCCACCGAGACCCGCAGCTCGGCAGGCTCGATCACGAGGTCCCCGACCTCGATGACCTCGTTGCTGTCCACAACCGCCCGCGCCCGCACACGGCGCAGGTTCGCCCGCACGCGTGCGAGCAGCTCCTCCATTGAAAACGGCTTGCCGATGTAGTCGTCGGCGCCGGCGTCCAGACCGCGTACCGCGTCCCGTTCGGTGTCGAGCGCGGTCACCATGATGATCGCCACTTCGGCGCTTGTGCGGCGCACCTCCTCGGCAAAGCGGTACCCGTCGATGCCCGGCAGCATGAGATCGAGCACGATCAGGTCGGGTCTGTCGCGAAGGGCCATCTCGAGCCCCTCAAGGCCGTCGGCCGAGCTCGACACCTCAAAGCCCGCGCGGCGCAGCGCGTACTCCTCGGTCTGCCTGATGATCGGGTCGTCCTCGACGATGAGAATCCTGGACACGCGCGTCACTCCTTCGCTCACGCACGGCTTCCCGGCCATTCTGGCAGGCCCGGCGGCGATGTGAAATGAATTTCACAATCAATTCACAAGAAGCGGTCGGGTGTTACACGTATGCAACCATTGGTTCCGGCGTGACGACTAGGGTGAGTGCGGTCAGCGATGCGCTGGCACCGATGCTGTCACCAAGTAAAGGAGCGAGGAGTGAACCTCAAGAAGTACCTTGCGTCAGGGCTTGCGATCGCGATGCTCGCGGGCACCGTTGCGCTCGCCGGTTGCACCGCCGAGGAGGAGCCGACCACCGAGGAGCCCGCGGCCGGAGAGACCGTAGAGCTCGAAGGCTCGATCACCGTCCAGGGCTCGGACACGCTCCTGAACGTCGCCACGGCGTGGAGCGACGGGTTCATGGACGCCAACCCCGGTGTGGACATCTCGGTCCAGGGCGGCGGCTCCGGCACCGGCATCGCGGCGCTCATCAACGGCACCGCCGAGTTCGCCAACGCCTCTCGTGGGATCAAGGACGAGGAGATCACCGAGGCCGAGGCCAACGGCGTGGATCCCGTCGAGCACAAGGTCGCGATCGACGGCATCGCCGTGGTCGTGAATCCTGCGAACGACGTCGAGGAGCTCACCCTGGAGCAGCTCGGCCAGATCTTCCGCGGTGAGATCACCAACTGGAAGGACGTCGGCGGCGCGGACAAGCAGATCGTCTTGCTCTCGCGCGACAGCTCCTCGGGCACCTACGAGTACTTCAAGGAAGAGGTCGTGGCTGCCGAGGACGAGAACGCCGAGTACGCCGCGAGCGCCAAGCTGCTCCCGTCGAACCAGGCGATCGCCGATGAGGTAGCGGCCAACGAGGCCGGCATCGGCTACATCGGCCTCGGCTACCTCACCGATGATGTGAGCGTCGTTGCGATCGATGGCGTCAAGGCGTCGATCGAGACCGCTACCGACGGTTCGTACCCGATCAGCCGCTACCTGTACATGTACAGCAACGGCGAGGTCGATGGTGTCATGCAGGCCTACCTCGACTGGATCCTCGGCGCCGAGGGCCAGCAGCTTGTCGAGGACGAGGGCTTTGTGCCGCTGCCGTAACCGGAGATGACAACGCCTCCCTCCATCTCCGGGCGCAGACTCGGCCGCACGACTTCGCGTCGTGCGGCCGAGGCCGTCGTCCGGGGACTCATCTACTTCTGCGGCTGGCTCGCGATCATCATCCTCGCGGCCATCGCAGGCTTCCTGCTGTGGAATGCGCTTCGGGCGATCAACGAGGCCGGCGTGGGCTCGATGCTCTCCGGCACGGCGTGGTATCCCACGTCGAGCCCGGGTAAGTTCGGGATGTTGCCGCTCATCATCGGCTCGCTGTTCGTCACGGGTGTCGCACTGCTCGTGTGTGTTCCGGTCGGTGTGGGGGCGGCGCTCTACATCTCGGAGTTCTCCGACCGAAGGGTGAAGGAGGTCATGAAGACGATCATCGAGTTCATGGCCGCCGTTCCCTCGGTGGTCTACGGTCTGATCGGTGTGGCGGTGCTCATCCCGCTCGTGAAGAGCGTGTTCGTGCTGGACAGCGGCATGACTGCGCTCACGGGCGGTATCGTGCTCGGGGTCATGTCGATCCCCACCGTGATCTCGATATCGGAAGACGCGCTGCATGCCGTCCCCTCCGACCTCCGGCGAGGCTCCGCGGCGCTTGGCAACACGCGCTGGCAGACCACCTACAAGGTGACGCTGCCGGCCGCGGGCTCGGGCATCTTCGCCGCGACGATGCTCGGACTCGGACGGGCCATCGGCGAGACCATGGCCGTGCTCATGCTCACCGGCAACGCCGCTATCATGCCTGGCTCCCCGCTCGAGTCGGTGCGGACCATGACCGGCACGATCGCCGCCGAGATGGGCGAGGTCGTTCAGGGCGGTCTGCACTACTCGGTGCTGTTCGCGGTCGGCCTGGTCCTGTTCATCATCACGTTCACCATCAATCTGGCCGCCGATATGGTGCTCGAGCGTCAGCGGAAGCGGTGGCGCCGATGAGTACGCGCTCCACCATCAGGCGGGCCCGCGTGACCGAGGTCGTGGCGCACATCGTGCTCGGTGCGATGGCCGCGAGCGTCGTCGCGCTCGCGCTCTTCGTGCTCGGCTACATCGTCTACCACGGCGCGGCTGCCATCGATTGGACGTTCCTCACCCAGGTGCCGAAGGACCGGGGCCGCGACGGCGGCATCTTCCCGGTCATCGTCGGCACGCTCTACGTCACCCTCGGCACCGCTGCGCTCACGCTGCCGATCGGCATCCTTGCGGGCATCCACCTCGCCGAGTACGCTCCCCGGAACTTCACGACACGGGCCATCCGGCTCGCCATCACCAACATGGCGGGCGTTCCGTCGATCGTCTACGGACTGTTCGGCCTTGCGGCCTTCGTGCTGCTCGCAGGGTTCGGCCGCTCGATCATCGCGGCGGCGCTCACGCTCACCTGCATGACGCTCCCGGTGGTCATCACGGCTACCGAGGAAGCGCTGCGGCAGATCCCCCAGGACCTGCGGCAGGCATCGCTCGCGCTCGGCGCCACGAGGCTCCGGACCATCTACAAGGTGGTCCTGCCCGCCGCCGCGCCCGGTATCATCACCGGCTCGATCCTCGGCCTCGCGCGGGCTGCGGGCGAGACGGCGCCGATCCTGTTCACCGGGGCGGTCTTCCAGATGCGCCGCATCCCGGATGGACCGGGCTCGCAGTTCATGGCCCTCCCGTACCACATCTACGCACAGGTCACATCAGTCCCCGGATGGGACCCGACCCTCGTCTGGGGCACCGCGCTCGTGCTCGTGGTCGGCATCAGCTTCGTCAGCATCATCGCCGCCTGGTGGCGGTCGGCACAGAGGAGGAAGGTCCAGTGGTGATCGCGCTGCAGTTGCCCGAGAACGGGAGCGCCGCGATGGTGGCTCCGAACGTCCCGGCAAGCGAGCGGGCGGCTGAGCGTGTCGCCGACCGCGCGCTTGCGACGTCGGCCGAGGCAGTTGGCTCCTTTTCGCTGTCGGACGTCTCCGTCGCGTACGGGCGCGATCGCGTGATCGAGGGTGTCAGCATGCAGATCGCCGCGCGCGCCGTCACTGCGCTGATCGGGCCTTCGGGGTGCGGCAAGTCCACGCTGCTCCGGTGTCTCAATCGAATGAACGACGAGTTCGGCAACGTACACGTCGGCGGTCGTATCACACTCGACGGACAGGACATCATGGGCAAGGCGATGGACCCGGTCGAGCTCAGGATGCGCGTGGGCCAGGTGTTTCAGCGGCCGAACCCGTTTCCGATGTCCATCTTCGACAACGTCGCCTACGGTCCCCG
Organism: Coriobacteriia bacterium; assembly: GCA_030652115.1. NCBI lineage: Bacteria > Bacillati > Actinomycetota > Coriobacteriia > Coriobacteriia bacterium. Next base: position 34,687 of record JAUSBK010000011.1, read on the forward strand.
AACGCAGGGCATTCGCAACAGGGGAGACCTCGCTGACCTTGTCGAGCAGTCCCTCAAGGGGGCCGCGCTGTGGGAAGAGGTGCGCAACAGCCTCAAGAAGCACGCGTTCGAGCTCTCGGGCGGGCAGCAGCAGCGTCTGTGCATCGCGCGTGCGCTTGCCACGAAGCCGGAGGTCATTTTGATGGACGAGCCGGCCTCGGCGCTCGACCCGATCTCCACGCAGCAGATCGAGGACACCATCGCTGTGCTGAAATCCGAGGTGACGATCGTGATCGTCACGCACAACATGCAGCAGGCTGCGCGGATCTCGGACCAGACGGCCTTCATGCTGCGCGAGAGCCTGGACGCGCCGGCGTTCCTCGTGGAGATGGGCGACACCAAGCGGATGTTCACGAATCCCGACGACGTGCGCACCGAGTCGTATATCACCGGCCGCTTCGGTTAGGCCGAGACCCATCAGGACAAAGACAGAGGCCCGGCGAGATGCCGGGCCTCTGTCGTTCCAGGCAGGGGGGTGCCCGGAATAAGGAGCGAGGCGCGTGGGGGACGCGCCTCGACTCAGGTGAGCGGCGATTCCCCGCGTCCGAGGGGGGGAGGGATAGCGGGTCGCACTACTCGCGCGTCCTCTTGCAACACCCGTGCCAAAACAGACAGAATCCCGCGGATCGCGGCAGACAGAGCGCGACCCGCAGGACTCCGGATGCTGCTACTGGCAGGTGTAGCCGCCGTCGACGGCGACGTTCGAGCCCGTCATGAACGAGGCCTCGTCGGAACAGAGCCAGACGATGAGGTTCGCGACCTCGTCTGCGGTGCCGAGGCGGTTCATCGCGTGCTTGCTCGCGATGAAGGTGTACCCATCGCTGCCGGGAGTGATCCCGGCCTTGGTGAGCAGCGGTGTCTCGATGAAGCCAGGATGCACGGAGTTCACGCGGATGCCCTGCTGCCCGTACTCGGTGGCAGCGGCCTTCGTGAGGCCGGATACCGCGTGCTTGGCGGCAACGTAGGCGGGAGCCGAGGCCCAGCCCACGAGTCCGAGGATGCTCGAGACGTTGACGATCGCGCCGCCGCCAGAGGCGAGGATCGCGGGAATCGCGTAGCGCATGCCGTAGAAGACGCCGTGCAGGTTGATGTCGATCACCTTGTGCCAACCCTCGAGCGAGTAGTCGCCCGTCATGTTGGCCTCACCGCCGATGCCGGCGTTGTTGATGATGATGTTGAGGCCGCCGAATTCGGCAACCGTCTGCGCCACAGCCGCCTCGACCTCTTCGGCCTTGGAGACATCGGCCTTCACGAAAGTCGCGGTGCCACCGGCGCTCGCAATCATACTGACGGTTTCGTTGCCGCCGGCTTCATCAACGTCGGAGACCACGACTTTCGCGCCGCCGCGGGCGAGTCCGAGGGAAGTGTCCCGGCCGATGCCTGAGCCGCCGCCGGTGACCAGTGCGACCTTACCGTCGAATCCTGCCACAGTAGACCCCTTTCGTAGGAACGAGCGTACGAAGAGGGATTGTAACAAGAGTTACAAGTGAATGCTCTCACGAGCGGGAGGGGCACTCCGGGTCCGTCCGCGGGCACAAGATCGCCGGTCTGGCCAACAGATACAGCGCCCATAGGAGCAACACCAGGCCGCCGGTCAGGACCGCCCGGCTCGGGCCCACGAGGTCGCCCAGCGCACCGAACGCGAGCGCGCCGAACGGCATCATGCCCATGAAGGCGATGACGAACAGCGCCATGATCCGTCCGCGCAGGTAGTTTGGCGCTGCGGTCTGCAGGTTCGTGTTTATGCTCGAGACGCATGCGAGGAATGCGGCGCCCAGTACCGTGAGCAGGACGCAGGACAGCGCGTACGAGCGCGAGAACGACAGGGCCACCGAGCCGAGCGCCATCGTGGTGAGGCCGTACCCGATGATGCGTTCCCTGCGGAAGCTCGCTGGCAGCGAGGCCACGGCCAGCGCGCCCACGAGTGCTCCCGCACCGTTGAAGATCATCAAGGACGAGTACCCGGTGCTGCCGAGTCCGAGAACGTCCACGGCGATGGCCGGCAGAAGCGTCATGAACGGCATGCCGAAGATCGTGAGCATCGCCGCGGTGAACAGGTGCGCCGCCACATGTCTGTGGTCGCGCGCGTAGGCGAGTCCCGCGCCGAGCGTCCGACGCACCGACTGCCCTTCGACATGCCGTTGCATCTCCTGCGCGGGACGGATGACCGCAAGCGCCCAGATGACGAACAGGAAGCTGGCCGCGTTGAACGCGAACACCAGCGTGATCCCCAGGCTCTCGTTGGCGGCGAACGCGGCCATGATCGTTGCGGTCACCATCGGCCCGACCAGGCGCGCTGCGTTGAACTGCGCCGAGGACAGGGCGACGGCGTTGAGCAGCGACGAGCGCGGCACGAGGTCCGGGACCATCGCCTGCCATGCCGGGAACATGAACGCAGACACGACGCCGGCAGCGAGCGTGAGGCTGTAGATCCACTCCATGGTGATGTGGCCCGTGTAGTTCAGATATGCGAAGGCGACGGCCTGACCCATCATGATGAACTGCGACCAGATGAGCAGCTTGCGGCGGTCGACGTGATCGACGAGCGAGCCAGCAAAGAGCGTAAGGAAGAAGATTGGAATGCCCGATAGGAAGTTGACGATGCCGAGCGAGGCGGACGAACGCGTGAGCGCGTAGATGACCCAACCGAGTGCTACGGTCTGCGTCCACGTCCCGATGTTCGACAGCAAGGCCCCGAAGAAGAAGAACGTGTAGTCGCGGTGTTTGAACGACTCGAACGTGCGGATGCCGCGCAGGATCCGTCGCGGCGGGCTCGAGGTGTCCGCCTCGAGCGTGGGGGTGTCGGCAGGAAGCGGCGCCTGCGGCTCGGGTACGCGGGTGTGGGATTTTGCGGTCATCTCTCTAGGCTCTCCTGCAATGAGAAGCGCCGCCCCCGGATGTCCGGAGGCGGCGCTGGTGCGCCGGGTTGCTAGCTTACACCTACTCGTTGATGATCCGCATCGCCTCGTCGCGATATGCATCCATGATGTAAGGGAGCCCCGAGATGTCCGCAGACTCGTGCGTGAGCGCGGCCACGTCTGCGCGGCTGATCGTGTCGAGCTTCATAGTGCGCGAGCCGCTCATCAGCTGCTGCAGGCCGACCTGGATCTTGTCGGCGAACGTGTACACCGCGATGGCGCCGAGCGGCATGTTGTCGACCTCGTCGCCGTACTTGGCCCGAAGCGTCTCGTAGGAGACGAAGATCTCCTCCTTGGTGCCGCCAAACTCGGAGACCGTCTTCGGCAGGTCGTTCGCGGCCAGCCAGTTGCCGATGTTCTTGCCCACGAAGCCGGGGATCATCAGCGCGCGGCCCATGCAGACGGCCTTCGCGTACGGGGCGCCCATGGCGAGTACCTTGAACACGTGGTCTTCGGTGGAGAAGCCACCGGCGATGGCGATATCCGGAACACGCTCGCCCTTGGCGGCGAGTGTGTCGCACAGCTCCTGCGTCATGCACTGCAGGTAGAAGGTGGGGATGCCCCACTCCTCCATCATGCGCCACGGGCTCATGCCGGTGCCGCCGGGCGCGCCGTCGATGGTGAGCAGGTCGATGCCGTACTTGCTCGACCACTTGATGGCCATGGCAAGCTCGCGCATCGCATAGGCGCCGGTCTTGAGCGTCACGCGCTTGGCGCCGAGATCGCGAAGGCGCTGCACCTCGGCCGCAAAGCTCTCCTCATCGATGAAGCCGAGGCGGCTGTGGCGCTCGAAGTGCTTGATGGCGCCCTCACGGTAGCTTGCCTGGATGGCCGGATTCGACGGGTCGGGGGTCACGAGGTAGCCGCGCTTCTGCAGCTCGAGCGCGCGGTCGAGGCTGTCGACTTTGATCTCGCCGCCGATGCACTTGGCGCCCTGGCCCCACTTGAGTTCCATCGTGGTCACGCCGAGCTTCTCGACGCAATACTCGGCCACGCCGAGGCGGGTGTCTTCCACGTTCATCTGCACGAGGATGTCGCCGTAGCCGTCTTCCTGGTAGCGGCGGAACAACTCCACGCGGCGCTCCATGTCGGGAGCCTTGGTGACCTTGCCGTTGGCGTCACGCTCGAGGCCGGGGTCGATGCCGCAGACGTTCTCGCCGCACACGATCGAGACGCCGGAGATAGCAGCGCCGATGGCGAAGTGCTCCCAGTTCTTCCGGGCGATCTCCGTGGAGCCGAGCGCGCCGGTGAAGATCGGCACCTTCATCTTCACGCGGTTGGTCACGCCGAAGGAGGTCTCGGTGTCGACCATCGGGAACAGCGTGTTGTCGGGGTTGCCCTCAACGCCCTCGGGGAGGCCCTTCGTGCCGAGCGCGTAACCCATGATCTGGAGGTGCGAGTAGTCGATCGGGTAGTCCTTGTCGCCGCCTGCGGTGATCTCGCCGAAGGGGCCGGGGTAGATGACCTCACGGCCGCGGAACGACGACTTGAAGACCTCGCAGTTGCCACGGCAACCGTCGATGCAGCGTGTGCAGATGCCCGAGCCGGGGACCACGCTGCGTGATCGGTTGGTGGTCTGGGTGGCGTCGTTGGCGTTGGGCTGCTGAAGCGTCATTACTGGGTTCCCCCCTGGGGACAGAGGCCACACGGCCCGGTGGATTTCGGCTATTGTAACGCGTAGGAAATCCAGCACAAATGCTTTGGAAACAACCAGCGCGACGAATACGAGGAGAGGTCATGCCCCAGGAGCTTCGCAATGATGTGGTCCAGACGATCAAGGACCAGAAGATCGAGTTCATCCACCTCTGGTTCACCGACGTTCTCGGCTTTCTCAAGAGCTTCACGATGGACGTGGCCGAGCTCGAACTGGCGATGACCGAGGGGATGGGCTTCGACGGCAGCTCCATCCAGGGCTTCGCGCGCATCCAGGAGTCGGATATGGTTGCGTACCCCGACCCCACGACCCTCAAGATCCTGCCCTGGCGCACGGGAGGACAGCTCGTGGCGACGATGTTCTGCGACATCGTGCGTCCGGACGGTACGCCGTACGAGGCGGATCCGCGCTTTGTGCTCAAGCGCCAGCTCAAGCGCGCTGCAGCCATGGGCTACGCGATGTTCGTGGGCCCCGAGCTCGAGTACTACTACTTCAAGGACGACATGGGCACCGAGGTGCTCGACCATGGCACCTACTTTGATCAGACGACGCGCGATCTCGCGATCGACCTGCGCAAGGACACGGTTCGCGCGCTCAAGCGCTTCGGCATCCAGGTGGAGTACAGCCACCACGAGGTGGGCCCGAGCCAGCACGAGATCGACCTGCGCTACGCCGAGGCGCTCAACATGGCCGACAACGTCATGACCTACCGCGTCGTGGTCAAGGAAGTCGCGCAGCAGAACGGGGTCTACGCCTCGTTCATGCCGAAGCCGATGTTCGGCGAGGCGGGCAGTGGCATGCACGTGCACCAGTCGCTGTTCAAGGACGGCAAGAACGCGTTCTACGACGCGAACGACCCGTTCCACCTCTCGGCCACCGCGAAGAGCTACATCGCCGGCATCCTCGCGCATGCGCGCGAGACGACGCTCATCACCAACCAGTGGGTGAACAGCTACAAGCGGCTCGTCTCGGGCTACGAGGCGCCCGTGTACATCTGCTGGGCGCACCGCAACCGCTCGGCGCTGGTGCGCGTGCCGATGTACAAGCCCGGCAAGGAGAACGCGACGCGCGTGGAACTGCGCTCGCCCGATCCGGCGTGCAACCCATACCTGGCGTTCGCCGTGATGCTGGCCGCCGGACTCGACGGTATCGAGCGTGGCCTCACGCTTCCCGCCGACGTGACCGATGACGTTTACGAGATGACGCAGGCCGAGCGCGACGAATGCGGCATCGGCACACTCCCCGGCGACCTCGACGAGGCGATCGTGGAGATGGAGAAGAGCACGCTCGTGCGCGAGGCGCTCGGCGACCAGGTCTTCGAGTACATCCTGCGCAACAAGAAGGCCGAGTGGATGAACTACCACACGCGCGTGACACCCTACGAGCTCGAGGAGTACCTGCCGCTCCTCTAGGTGGCCGGTGTCGAGAACACGAGGAGGGCGCCCCGAGGGGCGCCCTCCGTCGTTCATTGCAGGCAGGGCTGCTACTTGAAGAACACCAGTCCGCCGCTGTAGTCGGCCACGTACACCCGCCCCTGGCTCACCGTGACTGCGTTGCACTCTCCGGCGGTGGGAGCCAGTGCGGCCAGCTGCGGAGCGGCGGGGTCGTCCCACGCGATCTTGGCAAGGCCCGCCGCGCCGAATCCTACGTAGAACACGAGCTTACCGTCGACGAGTGTGTAGTCGGCCTTGAAAGCGCCTCCGTCGACATCCTCGTAGCCGGGCACCCACTGGAGCTTGAAGCGACCGGTCTCGACTGGCCGGTAGTCGTACACCAGCTGGCCGGTGAGGCTCTTCTTCCAGGTCTCAGTGGGCTTGGTCCCCTCGGGCAGCGGTTCGATCAGATCCGCAAGTGAGTAGCACACCACGCCGAAGCTGTCGTAGCTGAAGTAGGCGTAGTCGCCAACGACGAGAACATCGGTGGCCTGGCCGTCAGCGGCGCCGACCTTGCCGTCCTCGAGCTTGATGGGTTCGAACACCTTCACGAGGTACATGTTGCGAACGTCAGTCACATCGACCACACCCACGCCACGAGGTCCGCACGCCACGAACGCGTAGACGCGGGCCGTGTCGGGATTGGTCCACAGCGCGATCCCCGAAGCGGTGCCGAGCGGCGGCTGGAGCATACCCGCGCCGACATTGCCCACCACGAAGCCGCCCTTGGGGTTGGTCGGGTTCTTCGTGGTGTCGTAGACCGTGATGCCGTTGCTACCGTCCGCGGTGTAGGCGTAGTTGCCCTTGATGACCGCGTCGTAGGCGTGATCCTGGTACTGAAGGCCCTTCACGGTGCCCCACTCGGCGTTGTGCTCAAAGCAGTCCGTGAGCGCGAGCGGCAGCAGGACCGGCGAACCTACCGCACCAGTGCCGCTCTCAACGGCCCCGACCTTGACGCGCCTCAGTCCGAGGCTGGCGCTTCCCGTCCACACAGTGTCGGTGGCGTCATCGAACACGACGTTGGTGGCGTGCGATGCGGGATAGATCTTCGTCGTCCCGACCGTGATCGGATACTCGTCCTGCAGCGTGTTGCCTACGACGTGGACGGCGTCGGTGGCGTACCCGTCGGCATCAGTGATGTTCCACGCCGAGACACCGTGAGGACCGTCGGCAACGTAGATGTACTCATCCGAGCTCGCGATGCCCTGGGCGTGTCCGATGGACATCGTCTGAGTGGGCGATCCATCGGGCGCCGCACCGATCTCCGGGGTCGACGGGAAGTAGACCGGCACCGCGAAGCGGTCCTCCATCGCTGCGGCATTCAGATCGAAGATGTCCACGAAGTTGAAGCCGCCTGCGCCCGCGCACTCCAGCAAGTCGACCTGTCCTGCGGACGTGACGTCCATGCCGTCCATGAGCAGCAAGCTGTTGCCGTGGCCGTTGATCTCCGTCGTGGCCAGCAGGCACGGGTACTCGTACATCCACTTCGGCATCGACTCGTTGTCGCTCGGATCCCACGCCGACATGTCGAAGCTGGTGATGAACTCGAAGTCCGGCCAGTGGTTGCCGAGGATGTCATCGGTGTCGTTGTCGTAGGGCGCGCCTGCGCCCTGCCAGTTCTCCGGCGTCGCCGCGTCCTCGATGATCATCAGGCCTGCGAAGTGCTCGGTGAGGAACACCCTGCCGTCGGCCACCTCCACGTCCACCACGCCCGACTCCTTGAGCATCCCTGCGCCGAAGTAGGGGAGCAGGCTGCGCGACTGCTCGCCGGTTGGCTCGTCCGGCCCGTTAGCCGGAACAGCCGGCACGTAGCCGAGGTAGTCAGCCGTGAGGAAGGAGTCGGCTGTAGCCGTCTGGCAGCCGGTGACATCGACGGCTACCATCCCGCCGAGTGAGTACGCGATGTAGGCGATCTGCCGGGCACCGTAGTCCACCACATCGACGCCCTGCGCCTTGTAGTAGAACTTACCGTAGCGGTCGAAGTCAGCCCACGGAGTGGGCGCAACCACATCGTTCTTCATGACGTTGGTGATCTCGAAGCTGGTCTGCCGGTAGTCGGGCAGGCCCGTGAAGCTGTCCAGGAATGGCTCCCCGGTGGCGGGATCGGTGGCGACCTGCGTGGCCACGTCCATGCCACAGAACCAGTCTTCGGCTACGGACGCATCGGTGTAGAGGTTGTACCGGCCTACCTGCTCGAGCGTCGCCGGATCGAAGATGCCAAGGCCCAGGCTCCCCATCGGAACGAACAGCCGGTTGCCCACGAGGTCGATGCCCATCGGGCCGCCCCACGCGTTCTCGCCTGCGTACTGCAGCGTGTAGACCTCGGCGTCGATGGCGAGCGTGTCGTCGGCCTCAAGCACCGGACCTGTCTGTGCAAGCACGTTCGCGAGCGCCGTGCGGTGGATACCGTACCCGTAGTCGGCGATCCACAGCGTGGTGCCGTCGGTGACGAGGCCGGTGACCGGAGCGGTCGTGCTCTCGACGACGTTGCCATACAGGATGGCTCCACCGCCTTCGGTGAACGTCACGCCGTCCTTGTAGTAGTTCAGTCGGACCGCAGGCTTGAGCGCTATCGCACGCGGGTCCGTGATATCAGCCACCACGATGCCCGCGGTACCGCACGACAGCAGCGCGTAGCGGGCCATGCCCACCGCGACGACATCGATGTCGGTGATGAACCCGGGGGCGTATGCGGAGTACTGTTCACCTTTGGCGGTGCCGACAGTGGTGGCTACCAGATGGCTGCCGATGTTGAAGAGCGTCCACGTGCCGCCCTCGAATTCGAAGGTCGCGACAGCCGTTGATGAGCCGCCGACCTGGACGTTCTGTCCGAGGAACGGGTACAGGTCAGTTGGCTGCACGAATACGGAGACCTCAGACTCGGACGGCACATTGTCCGCTCCGGTCACGGATAGTTTGAAGATGAGTTCGGCGTCGGCGGCTACTTCGAGCGCACTGACGTCGGCTGTTGCCTCCGTGGAACTGACTGTCTGGAGCGGGACTTTGGGGCCGGATACCTGCGTCCACTGGTATGCGGCCGGTTCGCCCGAGAGCGTTGCGGTGAGCGTGACGGTGGACGTGCTCTGTTCGACGAAGCGCACTGGATCGGCCGCAAGCGCGTCGATCGAGACGCCGCCGGAGGCCACCCGGGAGAGTGCCACGTCGTAGACCGCGGTCTGCCCGCCGGTGATCGCTACCGGGCCGCTCGTGAAGTTGGAGTATCCGGTCCGGGTGACACTGACAGCAACCTCGCCCGCGGGGACGTTGACGATCGTGTAGATGCCGGATGAGTCGGTCAGGCCGGTGCCGCCGCCGGGAGTGACCGTCACCATGGCGGCGCTGAGCGGCGCCATGGTAGTGGCGTCAGTGACGCGGCCCGTCAACGTCCCCTTGAGCGAGATCAGCTTCACGTCGAGTGTATTGGCCCGTCCTGCCTTGACCGCGAAGCCCGTCCGCGTGAACGGGGAGTAGCCGTTGGCGGTGCACGTGACGCTGAACGTTCCCCCGGTCACGGTCATGCTGTAGCGGCCGCCGGCGTCAGTTGTGGCTCTGAACGTACCTTGGCCTCCGGTACCGGTTGCCGTGATCACGGCACCGCCGATCGGGGCGCCGCTGTCCATATCGGTGACGGTGCCCGAAAGCGTCGTAGCGCGCGCGGCCGAGGCCGGCGCTGCGAACGCGGTGAGCATGACCGCTGCCAAGACGATTGAAAGCAGGCGTCGAGAAAGTGGATGCATCGGTGTTCCCCCCTCAGAGTGTGACGTGCATCACACTGAGAGTACCGCACCGGCGCGAACGGTGGAAGCGATCTGGCCCAGAATCGTGCAGCAGTCCGTCGAACGGGCCGTTCCGGTCGTTGAGCGGATGCCGCTGGGCCCCCAGCGGCTTGCGAGCAGCAGTGTGGTTTCTGCGGCTACCGGTGTCGACCGCGTGCCGCGGGTGCGGGCACTAGTCTTGTGCCTCCGGTCGTCCGACGTCCTGAATCACGACCGGCACGCCCTCGACCTCGCGGGGGATGTTCTCGGGAATCGCCAGCGGGTTCTCGAGGCCGACGACGATCGCTGTATCGCCGTTCTCATCCCGGCCGAGTCCGACGCTCAGAACTCCGCGGAGACGCATCAGCTTCTCGGCATGACGTGTGAGCACGTCGGTCGCATGCGGGGAGTCAGGCTTGCTTCCCCCGCCGAACCAGCCGCTGATGGTGTCCAGAATGCCGCGTCGTGTCATTTCACAACCCTACGTCGAGTCCGGCAAAGACGTGCTCGATCCGATTGACGAGCGTGCTCGTCTCACTGCCTGCGAACAGCAGCCCCACTATGTTGTTCCCCAGGTCGACCACTGCCGAGCCGCTGTCGCCGCCCTGGCTCATCGCCCCGGCCATCAGCTGGTCCGAGAAACGGGCGACACGGTCGGCGCTGTAGCCCACGTCCACCGTTACGTCCACCTGCTCGATCTCACCCATGGTGAGCCCGGTCGTGCGGCCGCTCTTGCGGATGCGCATGCCCAGTTCGGCTGCGGCCTGCCCGGTGATGGCGCCGATTCCCAGGATCTCCGAGGAGACCAGTGCGGAATCGTCCGGCAGGGCGGTTGCAGCGTCGACGAGGTTCGCGGCCGACCGCTCGCTCACGACCTGCATGCGCGCACTGCTGCCTGCAAGACGGGCGAGAGCATTGAGTCCCGAGGCTACGCCCTTCGCGAAGGCGCACGAGCTGTCCCCGCCGGCCATCGTGATGGGCACGAAGCGATCGAGCGTGGCGATGCGATCGGCAGACGCCCCCCCGTCGATCGGGCCGGGCTGGAGGATCACGTCACCCGGTGCGCCGGCGTTGCAGTCGGCGAACACGTGGTTGTTGGAGAGGAGCAGGACCTGCTCGCCGCGGTGCACGACGCAGCCGAGCGTGCCTGCGGTGATAGAGGCATGGCCGATGCTCACACCGCCCTCGGCCGGTCGCCAGCGCTCGGTGGGCGCCTTGAGCGCGCGGAACGGGCCGGTCGCGACCACATCGGTCGGGAAGTCCCCGAGACGGACAGGGACCATGTCGGCAGCGGAAAGCGCCGAAACGGGCACCTTCTCGGTGACCGAGCAGACGATCGAAAGCTGGTCTGTGCGCACGCCATCGCTCACCTTGTAGCCGATGCCGGTGGCGACGACGTTCGCGCGAGCGTGTAGTTCGTCGCGAGCCGCCGCAAGCGCGTGCGTGAGTCCCTCGGATGCGAGCACCGTGCCCCCTCTCCGGGCGAGTGTACCCGAGCGGAAGCGCAGTTAGTGCGTCATAACGTGGCTGCTCTGCGGTGCGTGTAAGCGGTCGTTTCGGTGACGCTTCGGTACGGGCTCTGCCGCTACCGCGCGAACCATTCCCTGACGGCGTTCTCGATGCCCTCGCGGCCGGCGTCGACCACGGCGCCAAAGCGCTCGGGGAGCATCGCGATCTCAGCGAGGGGAGCGGGAACGGGACCTGCGTCGGGCGCGAGGCGACGGACTTCGTCGAGCAGCTCGAGCCCCGAGAGTGTGGCGGCATCGGCGGCAAGAGGCGCGGCATACGCGGTCTGTGTAAGCGCCCGGAAGACGTCTGCGCCGAACTTCGCCCAGTGGGCCGTCGAGACCACAAGCACCGGGTCCTCGCCGCGCAGACGTTCGGCCACTTCCCATGCCACCGCCGTGTGCGGGTCCATCAGGTAGCCGTACTCGTCGTAGACGCGCTTGATGATGTCGAGGCTCTCGTCGTTGGTGACCCAGTCGGCGATCATCAGCTCGCGCACCGCGGCGAACGTGTCGCGGTCCACGGTGAACCGGCGGTTCTCGGCAAGCTCGGCCATCCAGCCGCGCACCGCTTCGGCACCCGCGAGCTCGTAGAGCAGGCGCTCGAGATTGCTCGATATGAGGATGTCCATGCTCGGGCTGGGCGTGGTCACAAACGCGCGGTCCGAGATGTCGTACGTGCCGGTCGCGATGAAGTCCACGAGCACGTTGTTCTCGTTGCTCGCGCACAGCAGCCGGCCGATCGGCACACCGATGCGCCTGGCGTAGTACGCGCCTAAGATGTTGCCGAAATTGCCGGTGGGCACGCACACGTCCATCGGCGAGCCCGGCTTCACGCCGCCTTCGGCCACCATGTCGGCGTACGCGCTCACGTAGTAGGCGATCTGCGGAAGCAGCCGGCCCCAGTTGATGGAGTTCGCCGAGGAGAGCCTGAGCCCGCGCTCGGCGTGCAGTTCGGCATTGAACGCCGCATCGTTGAACGCGGCCTTGACCGCGTTCTGGCAGTCGTCGAAGTTACCGCGCACGCCAAAGACGCCCACGTTGTCCCCACGCTGGGTGACCATCTGGAGGCGCTGGATGTCGGAGACGCCGCCAGCAGGGTAGAAGACCACGATTCCCGTATGTGCCCGGTCGGCGAAACCCTCCAGCGCGGCCTTGCCGGTGTCGCCTGATGTCGCCACGAGCACGAGATAGTCGTCGGCGAGTCCGCCGGAGGCCTGCATGCGATCCACCGCTTCGGAGAAGAAGAGCGGCATGCACTGGAGGGCCATGTCCTTGAAGGCACTCGTGGGACCGTGCCAGAGTTCGAGAATGTGGGTGTCGGCGACGACCTCCACGACCGGCGCGATGCGTTCGTCGTCCCACTGGGAGCCGTATGCGGACTGCACAAGCGCAGCGATGCGCTCTTCCGGAACGTCCACGCCGAAGCGTGCGAAGACGGCGGCGGCGCGGCGCCAGTACGGCTGGCCGGCGAGCTCGAGTATCTCGGGCAGCGTGAACGACGGGAGCCGCTCCGGCACGTAGAGTCCGCCGCCCGGCGCGATGCCGCGCACCACGACCTCGCTGAACGTGGGCCGCGAGTCGTCGAGACCACGGCTATCGATGTAGGTGACCGGCTGCATAGTGACACGCATCGTACCAAATGGGACGACGTGTGCGAGAATCGGCGCAACGCGAGGAGGCACGCAATGGCGCACCTGAAGTTCGATATGGCTAAGCTTGAGCGGCTGAATGACCCGGGCAGGTTCGACACGCTGCCGCCTGACGTGTTCTGGTCGGCGCTCGGCTCGCTCTCGGGCGCACACACCATCGTGGAGATCGGCGCGGGCACCGGGCTGTTCGCCGCCGCCTTCGCCGCGCGTGCGCCGGAGGCGACCGTCTACGCGGCCGACACGGCAGACCTGATGCTGGAGTGGATGCGCGAGCATCGGCCCGAGGTGGCCGAAGGCCGTGTGGTGCCGATCAAGGCGGCCGAGACGCACGTCCCTCTCGCCGACGGTGTCGCGGACGCCGTCTACATGATCAACCTGCACCACGAACTCGCAGACCCTGCTGCGTCGTACGGCGAGGCGTTCCGGCTGCTCAGGCCGGGCGGACGACTGCTTGTGGCCGACTGGGCGCCGCGCGACACGCCGAAGGGGCCTCCGCAGGAGGTGCGCGTCACCGCCGGCGAGCTGGAGGCGCTGCTCCTCGCGGCAGGATTCACCGGGATTGCAATCGACGATACGACGCTCGTGTGGCATCTTATGGCCACGGCGATCCGTCCGGAGTAGCGGCTGCAGCGCGCGGTGCGTGTGCGTCAGTCGTGCGTGCCGAGCGAGGCGGAAAGCCCCCGCCCCACGATCGCGCTGTTCAGCTGGTCGCACAGCCGCAGGCGCGTGTAGCGCCCGGGCGGCAGGCCGTTCACGACGTCCATCGCCTCGGCTGGCAGGTCGAACGTCTCGGCGCGGACGATGGCATCCAGCTGCGTGACGACCTTCGTATCGCGGTAGAGCGAGTCGAGCCAGCGGCGTATCTGCTCGCGATCGTCCTCCATCAGCCCTCGAACTCCCCGGCGAGCAGGTCCATGAGCAGTCCGTCGTGCCACGCCCCGGTGATGTCTCGCTCGTACGCGCGCATCACACCCACGGGCCTGAAGCCGACCTTCTCGTAAACGCGGATGGCGCGCGCATTGTCCGTTGCCGGGTCGATCGTGATGCGATGGTGGCCGCGCTCATCGATGAGGTACCGGATGAGCCGCTTGAGCGCCTTCGTGCCGAGCCCGCGGTCCTGGTACGCCTCGCCCAGCGTGACGTCGACGCCCGCGCTCTTGTAGTCGGGGTCGGGGACTTCATGGAACTGCAGAATGCCGGCGAATGCTCCGTCGACGATCACGAGGTACGTGTACGCCCACGCCGGATCGAAGAAGTCGCGCTCCAGCTTCTCGGCGTCGTACGCGCCCCACCACCGCGCCACCCCGGGCTCCCGGAGCAGGGCGAGCATCGCTTCGGCGTCGGCGCGCCGAAGCGGGCGGAGCTCGAAGCCATCACCTTGGAGGATGGGCAGTCCGGCGTTGAAGTCCATGGGTCTCCCGGCTCGTCGGTTTGTGCGGAGGGCACGCAGGCAGGTACGATTCTACCGCCCGCACGGTGATGCAAGGAGGGGACCTTTGAAGCACGTCATCCTGATCCTCGACGGCGCGGCCGGCTGGCCTCTCGATGAGCTGGGCTCCCGCACCACGCTGGGCTACGCGAATACTCCCAACCTCGACGCGATCGCCGCTGCCGGCATGGTGGGTCTCGCCCAGACCGTCCCACCGGGAGCGGAGCCGTCCTCCTCGGCAGCGTGCACGTCGATCCTCGGCTACGACCCGATCGCCAACTACGTGGGCCGAGGCGCGATCGAGGCGGCGAGCATGGGGATCTCGCTTGCCGACGACGAGGTCGCGCTCCGCATGAACACCGTGAGCATCACCGACGGCGTCATGACCTCGTACGCGTGCGGACACATCACCACCAACGAGTCGCGGGCGATCGTCTCCGAGCTCGGCGAGGCGCTCGGCGACGGAACCTTCACCTTCTATCCGGGGGTCGCGTACCGCCACATCCTCGTGGTGAAGGGCCATCCGGAGTTGCTCGAGTGTGCGTACACGCCGCCGCACGACATCAGCGACCAGCCCATTGCCGACAAGACGCCGCAGGGGGAGGGCGCAGGGCTGCTCGCCGATCTCATGGAGCGTGCGCGACCGGTGCTCGCCACCTCGGCGGTGAACGCCGCGCGTATCGCACGTGGTGGGCTTCCCGCCACCGACATCTGGCCGTTCTGGCCGGGCGCCGCGCCGAAGGGCCTTACGCCATTCGGCGAGTTGCGCGGCATCCCGGCGGCCATGACCTCCGGCGTGGACCTGCTGAACGGCCTCGCGGTGCTCTTCGGCATCGACCGGCTGGATATCCCCGGCGTGAGCGACGGGCCGGACAACGACTACCGCGCGCAGATCGAAGGCGCACTCGCGGCGCTCGATGACCACGATCTGGTGATCGTGCACGTGGAGTCGCCGGACGAAGAGGGCCACGCCGGCAACGTGGAGGGCAAGATCGCCGCCATCGAGGCGATCGACCGGGAGATGGCGAGCGTGCTGCGCGACCGGCTCGGCGAGCTGCGCGTGCTTGCGATGCCCGACCACCCCACGCCCATCGAGCTCAAGACGCACGTGGGAGAAGCGGTCCCCTTCGTGCTCGCAGGCCCCGAAATCGGCGTGAACGGCGGCGTCGGGTTCCGCGAGACCGCCGCTGCGGCCACCGGGCTTGTGGTCGACCCCGGCCGCCGCGTGGTGGACCTGCTCCTCGGCTAGCGCGTCCGCGTGACCCGCGCAGCCTCCACGGGTATCTCCTGGTTCAGACCCCGAACCGGGAGGTTGTGCGCATGCCACGCTCCATCTGGACCGGCGACATCAGCTTTGGCCTCGTGACCATCCCTGTGGAGGTCCGTCCCGCCGAGGAACCCCGCGAACTCGCCTTCCACCAGCTCGATCGTCGCGACATGGCGCCGGTGAAGCAGCGGCGCGTGAACGCCGCCACCGGCGAAGAGGTGCCGTGGGAGGAGGTCGTGAAGGGCTACGAGTACGAGCCGGGCCAATACGTGGTGGTCACCGACGACGATCTCGCGGCCGCAAACGTGAAGGCCACGCGCACGATCGACATCGTGTCGATGGTGAAGGCCGAGGAGATCGCGCTCAGCTACTTCGACAAGCCCTACTTCCTCACGCCGGCGACCACCGCCGCACGAAAGGCGTACGCGATCCTGCGCGAGACGCTCGCACGCTCGGGCTACATCGCGCTCGCCTACGTGGTGATTCGCACGAAGCAGCGTGTGGCTGCTCTCGTTCCAACGGGCGACGCGCTCATGCTCGAGATCCTGCGCTACCCGCACGAACTGCGCTCCACCGAAGGGCTCGACCTGCCTTCGGCGGACCTGAAGACGCTCGGCGTGACCGACAAGGAGGTCGCACTCGCGGGGCAGCTCGTGGAGGCGATGGTCGAGCCGTTCGATCCGTCCAAGCTCACCGACAGCTACCGCGACGACGTGCTCGATCTCATCGAGCGCAAGGTCACGACCGGCGAGGTGACCGCGGTCGCGGCGCCTGCCGAGGTGCCGCAGAGCGAAGGTGGGGAGGTCATCGACATGATGGCGCTCCTGAAGCGCAGTCTCGAGGTTGCGAAGGGGGCGTAGGCCGCCGATGCCGCTGGATCGCTACCGCGAGAAGCGCGACTTCGCGCGCACGCCCGAGCCTGACGGCGGCACCGCAGCGCCGGCCGACGCGCCGCGCTTCGTGATCCAGAAGCATGCTGCCTCGCGCCTGCACTACGACTTCCGTCTCGAGATGGAGGGCGTGCTGCGTTCGTGGGCCGTGCCGAAGGGGCCGAGCTTCGACACCACCGAGAAGCACCTCGCCGTGGAGGTAGAGGACCACCCGATCGAGTACGGGAGCTTCGAAGGCACGATCCCGGCAGGCGAGTACGGCGGCGGCACGGTGATGCTGTGGGACTTCGGCACCTACACGCCGCGGGGCGACGCGCTGGAGATGTACCGTGCGGGCAACCTCAAGATCGACCTGCACGGCCACAAGCTCGAAGGCGGCTTCGCGCTCGTGCGCATGAAGCGCCGGCCGAAGGAGACCAAAGACAGCTGGCTCCTCATCAAGGAGCGCGACGCGCGCGTTCGGCCGCACGCCGAGTACGACGTGCTCGCGGCGCTCCCGCTCTCGGCCAAAACCGGTCGCAGCATGGAGGAGATCGCTGCCGCGGGTGTCGAGACGCCCGCCGAGGGGGACGACGCCGACCCGTCACAAGCGCCCGGCGCCCTCAGCGCGCCGATGCCCGAGACGTTCGCTCCGGAGCTCGCGACGAAGGTCGCCCGCGTGCCGGCGGGCGCGGAGTGGCTCCACGAGATCAAGCTCGACGGCTACCGTGCGCTCGTGCGCGTTGAAGGCGACGACGTCCGCTTCTTCACCCGCAACGGCATCGACTGGACGACGCGCTTCGCTGCGCTCGTGGAGCCGGTGCGCGCGCTCGGCCTCAGCAGCGCCTGGCTCGACGGCGAGGTGACCGTGCTCATGCCGGACGGCCGCACCAGCTTCGGCGCGCTCACGGCCGAGCTCAAGCGCGGCTCGGCGGCCGACCTCACCTACCACGTCTTCGACCTGCCGTACCTCGGCGGCTACGACCTGCGCGGAGCGCCGCTGCGCGATCGCAAGCGTCTGCTCGAGCACGTGCTCGCTCCCGCCGGTCCGCGGGTGCGCTACGTGGGCCACGTGGCGGGCGAGGGCGAAGCGTTCCATCGGCAGACGTGCGCGTTCGAGCTCGAGGGGTCGGTGGCCAAGCGCGCTGACAGCGTTTACCGCGCCGGCCGCGGGCGCGACTGGCAGAAGCGCAAGTGCACCGGCCGCGAGGACTTCGTAGTGGTCGGCTACACCGTGCCTTCGGACGGCACGCCGGGTGTCGGCGCGCTCGCGCTTGCCGCGCGCTCGTCGGCTGGCGTGCTCGCGTACGCGGGGCGCGTGGGCACCGGCTGGAACGCCGAAGAGTCGCGGGCGCTCCGCACGCGCCTGGAGGCGATCGCGAGCGACGGGCCGTCACTCGACGTGCCCGCAGCAGACCGCACCGGCGTCATGTGGGTGCGGCCCGAGCTTGCCGTGGAGGTCGCGTTCGCCGAGTGGACCGCCTCGGGTGTGGTGCGTCACGCGTCCTTCGAGGGCGTTCGGGAGGACCTCGGCACACTGCAGGCGGCTGCGCCCGACACCGTCGCCGGCGTCAAGCTCACGCATCCCGACAAGCTGCTCTTCGCCGGCCTCGGCGTGACCAAGCGCGAGCTGGCGGCGTACTACGAGCGCCAGGCCGAGTGGATGCTCCCGCATCTCGAGAACCGGCCGCTCGTGCTCGTGCGCTGTCCGCACGGCGCGGACACGAAGTGCTTCTACCAGAAGAACACCGAAACGGGCTTCCCCGCGAGCATCGGGCACGTGGTCGTGCAGCACGACGACGGCCCGGTCTCCTATGCGCTCGCCGGTTCGGCCGAGGCGCTGGTCGCGCTCGTGCAGCTCGGCGTGCTGGAGATCCACACTTGGGGGTCGCTCGCCGACGACGTGGAGCGTCCCGATCGGCTGATCCTCGACCTGGACCCCGGCCCGGACGTTGCATGGGAGGCTGTGCGCGACGCGGCGCTGCTCGTGCGCGAGCATCTCGAGGCGCTCGGGGCGACGGCCTTCGCCAAGACCACCGGCGGCAAGGGGCTTCACGTGGTGACGCCGTTGCTGCGCACGGCCGACTGGACGCGCGCGCGCGACGTGGCGAAGGCGATCGCCGAGGCTGTGGCGGCCAGCGCGCCCGACCGCTTCACCACCAATCCGCTCAAGAAGCACCGGCAGGGCCGGATCTTCATCGACTACATGCGCAACACGCGGGGCGCGACCGCGGTCGCCGCATTCTCCACGCGGGCCCGCGGACAGGCACCGGTGTCGGTGCCGATCCGCTGGGACGAGCTGCGCGCAGGGGTTCGGAGCGACGGCTACGACATCCGGAGCGTGCCGCACCGGCTCGCGGCGCTTGGCACGGACCCGTGGGTGGGCTACGACGAGGCCGCGGTGGACCCTGCCGCGCTCGCGCGGGCATTCGGCCTGGCAGAAGAGCCGAAACTGCCGCTCATCGACGAGGTGTGAGCACCGCCAACTGGTCTGCCGCCTGTCCGCTGCGCGGGCAGCATGGCATCGATGCTGCTATAATCTGGTGTTGTGCAGCTTTGCCAATCGCCCTGGAGGTATTCGTAGCCTATGTTGAAGCCGTCTCCAGCGGGTTTCGTCGCGCGCCTGGCGCGCATCTCACGTCTCACAGCCGCCGTTGCGCTTGCGTGCGCGCTGCTCGCGCCGGGGATCGCCTCGGCGGCCACCGCGCCGCCCTTCGTGGCCGAGATCATCATCAGTGATGACGTCATGCGTGCATCCGGATCACTCTCGGCTGCCGACATCCAGGCCTTCCTCGAGCGGTACACCGGCGTGCTCGACACCACGCTCGCAGCGCGCCACTCGGACGGGACGATGCAGCCCGTGTCGCTGCTCATCTGGGAGGTATCCCAGGAGTTCAACATCAACCCGAAGGTGCTGCTCACGATGCTCCAGAAGGAGCAGAGCCTGATCACCAAGACCGCCCCGTCGCAGACCACGCTCGACTGGGCGCTCGGCTTCGGCTGCTACGACGGCTCGACGCCCGAGACCCGCAATCCGATCTACTGCGGCCTCGGCAACCAGATCTGGTATGCGGCGCGCGCGCTCGATAGCTACGCCGAGACTTCGTGGACGCCCGGTCTCAAGCGGACGATCTGCATCAACTGCGTCACGCAGCCGTACACGCCGAACACCGAGTTCGTGCCGCAGAACCTCGCAACGTACAAGCTCTACGTGTACACGCCGCACTCGCACGGTCCCACCTCGGACATCTACGGCGGCAACTACTTGTTCTGGACGATCTACTGGAAGTACTTCGACGAGGGGCCGCTCGCCGATCCTTCGGTGAAGCCCGTGTACCGCTTCTTCAACAAGGCCAACGGCAGCCACTTCTACACCGCCTCGGAGACCGAGCGCTACACGGTCATTCGGCAGTGGGCGGCCACGTACACGTTCGAAGGCCCGGCCTACTGGGTGAACACCGCGAATCCGGCAAACGCCGTGGCGCTCTACCGCTTCTACAACAAGAAGAACGGCAGCCACTTCTACACCGCGTCTGCCGAAGAAGCGGACAACGTGATCGCCAGGTACGCGGCCACGTACACGTTCGAGGGCCCGGTCTACAACGTGTCGATGAACGCCGAGAACGGTACGCCGATGTACCGCTTCTTCAACAAGAAGAACGGCAGCCATTTCTACACCACGTCGGCCGAGGAACGGGACAGCGTCATCGCCAAGTACCCGTCTACCTTCGCCTACGAGGGTGTCGCCTACTTTATCGGGAACTAGCCGGCTGTCCGTCGGGCGACGCCGCTGACCTGCGGCGTTCGCGCCGCACTTGGGCGGCTGGTATGCTCTTAGCCCGTGGTCCGGCCCCTGACCACCCGTGGAGGTCGCAGCATGATGTTGAAGCTCACTCCCGCCAGCAAGCCCGCGCCGTCATTCGGCCGCTTCGTCTTCTCCCTGGCGCTCGTCCTCGCGCTGGTGGCTCCGGGCGTTGCGCTCGGCGCCTATCCCGGCGCGGAGGGCTACTTCCCGCCCGGCTACGATCCGGCCAACTATGCGCCCAACTACAACCCGTACATCATCATCTCGGACGACAACTGGCGCGCCGCCACGTCGATGTCCGAGGCCGACATCCAGGCCTTCCTCGAGGTCAACAACAGCGTGCTCAAGGACTACTACTGTGCCGAGGGCGGACCGAACGGGGCGCACAGCCCCGTCGTCAAGCGCGCTTCCACGATCATCGCCGAGGCTGCCCTGTACTGGAACGTCACGCCGAAGCTCATCCTGGCGACCCTCGAGAAGGAGCAGTCGCTCATCACGCAGGCCTGGCATACGGGCACGTACGACGGGCCCTACCCGATGCCGGCGGGAACCACGCACAGCACGTGGTACCACATCATCAACGCGATGGGCGTCGGCTGCTATCCAGGCTCGCCGGACACGCACCCCGGATTTGGCGATCAGGTCTGGACCGGCACCCAGAAGCTCGGCTCGGCGCCCACCGATACGAGCTCTCCGTACTACTGGACGCCGGGCAAAGTGAAGAACGTCTACAGCTATCCGAGCGCGGCGCGCGTCGACATCGTGCCGATGAATCAGCCTACCTGGAACGCGTACACGTACACGCCATACTTCCCGCAGATCAGCGTGTGGAACATCTACAGCCGGTTCTTCGGCGATCCGCTCGCGTATCCCGGCAAGGCGCCTATCTACCGCTTTTACAACGTGAAGAACGGCAGCCACTTCTACACGACCTCGGAGGCCGAGCGGTACGCGGTCATCAGCAAGTGGTCGTCCACGTATCGCTTCGAAGGCGCGGCCTACTCCATCAACACCACATCGCCGGTGATGACTCAGCCGCTCTACCGCTTCTACAACAAGACCAACGGCACGCACTTCTACACGGCGTCGCTCGACGAGGCCAACTTCGTGATGGCCAACTGGTCACGCACCTACGCATATGAGGGACCGGCGTACTTCGTGTCGCTGAACGCTGCAGACTGCGTCCCTGTCTACCGCTTCTACAACGTGCGTAGCAAGAGCCACTTCTACACGATCTCGCTGCAGGAGGCGGATATGGTGATCGCCACCTGGTCGAACGTCTACGCGTACGAAGGCGTCGCGTACTTCGTGGCGCTCGGCAATTAGCACGGCCCCGGCGTGGCCGGGGCGCTTCCGAGGACCTCAGATACGGGCGCAGGGCGGGACCGGTGATCCGGTCCCGCCCTGCTCGCGAGGGAGGGAAGGGTAGGGAGGGGGGTCTACCCTTGAGGGGCTGTGGTCGCCTGGCCGTTCAGGGCCGCGACGATGGCGGTGTACTGATCCGGGTCGATCTCGCCGCGGGCCAGTCGCTCACGAGCGATGGCGAGCGCGGCATCCTCGGAGAGGATGGTCGGCTGCGCTGAGGGAACGGCCGCCGAACCGCTCGGCGACTTGCGGGCGATGGCCCAGATGATGACTGCCACGACGACCGCCGCGATCACGACGAATCCGATGAGCGCCGCGATGCCGAACCCGCCGAAGCTGTTCATGCCGAGCGGAGCTCCGCCCATCATGCGCTGTCCGCCTGCGATCGCCTCGCCGTACTGAGTGAACATGGTGTGTCTCCTTTCGTGGGCACGTCAGGAGTATCTCCAGCCCGTGTGCGCTCGCTGTGCGACGCGCGTGGAGATGTCGTGGAGGTCGGTGGCTCGACTTAGAGCGTGTCGCTCAGGAGCCGGACGCATCCACTTCGGCGGCGGCGGACTCGGCCTCCGGTACCGGCGCGGACAGCACGCCGGGGCGGGAGGGAGCGCTCGTCGTAAGCGCGACGCCGGCCACGATGATCGCCATGCCTGCCAGCACCCATCCGTCGATCGGCTCAGGCGGCACGAGCCCGATGCGACCCGCCACCCATCCAAGGAAGACAGCGATGACGGGGTTCACGTACGCGTACGTCATCACCTTCGAGGCAGGCGCGTGCCGCAGGAGCCACACGAATGCGGTGAACGCGATACAGCTGCCGAAGATGATGAGGTATGCCAGCGCGAGCGCGCCCGATGTGCTCAGCGTGAACGCGGGCCACTCGCCCTTGACGGTGCCGATCACGAGCAGGACCGCGCCCGCGGTGAGCATCTCGTAGCCGGTCGCCACGAGGGCATCGGACTTGATCGGGCGTCGCTTGGAGAGGATGGAACCCGCCGACCACAGCCAGGTGCCGACGATCTGGGTTGCGACTCCGATCAGCTCACGCGGCGTGCCGGCTATCCCCGTGAGACGCGGCGCCATGAGCACGCCAAGGCCCGCGAAGCCGACCACGAGCCCCACGTATCCGCGCGCCGACGGGCGATCCATCCCGGGGATCATCGACTCGGCGAGCGCGACCCACAGAGGGAGCAGTGCCACGATCAGCGCGGCGAGCCCCGAGGGTATGGAGCGCTCCGAGAGGAAGGTCGAGTACATACCCCCGACGAGGAGCAGGATGCCGACGGTGGCGATGATGCGGTACTCATCGAAGGCGATCCGAAGGCGCGCGCCCCGCGCGCGGGCGAACGCGAGCAGCAGCAGACCGGCGGGTACGAGGCGCATGCCCGCGAACAGGGCCGGGGGCATGTCTGCCTCGAGCCCGATGCGGATGGCGAGGTACGTCGACCCCCACACCACGTAGAGCGCGGCGAACGCGGCGATGAGCTTTGCGCGATGGGACCACCGAAGGGGGTTGAGTGTCACGCCGGCTCCTCGTCAGGACAGGTCATGCCAGGATACGCCCGGGTGCCTGCGTTCGGAAGCCTCGGGCACAACGGTTGCGCTACACTCGGCGCATGTACGCCTACCACTTTCCGAGACCCGCGCTCACCGCTGACACCGTCGCCATCCGCGGCGAGGCAGGCGCACGCGAGGTACTGCTCATCCTTCGCGGTCACGGCCCGTTCAAGGGCGAGTGGGCGCTCCCCGGCGGATTCGTAGACGAGTACGAGCAGGCCGAGGACGCGGCGCGCCGCGAGTTCGCCGAGGAGACCGGCGTGGTCTGGGACGGCGAGCTCACGATCGTCGGCGTCTTCGGCAAGCGCGGACGCGACCCGCGCGGCTGGACGGTCGCCACCGCGTGGCTCGCGCGCGTGGGCGACGCCGAGCTCTCACCCGTGGCCGGAGATGACGCCGCCGAGGTCTCCTGGCACCCCGTGGACGCGCTACCGCCCGTGGCGTTCGATCACCACGAGGTCATCGAGGCGGCGCTCAAGCTGCTCTAGCGCGCGCTACAGGCCGAGGTAGAAAGCCGGACCCTCGAGGCGGTAGACGTTCGACCATTGCAGTATCACTGCGTTCGCCTCGTCGAGCGACGCCGTGAAGAAGTGGCTTCCGTTCCGCATGTTGTAGAAGCGGTAGACCGCCGTCTTGCCCGCCTCGACAGCGGGCGTCACCTTGTACGTCTCGCCCTCGTAGGTGAAGACGTTCGAGTACGCGGCGATCACGCGGTCGCGCTCGTCGGCCGATGCGGTGTAGAAGTGGCTCCCGTTGCGACGGTTGTAGAAACGGTAGAGCGGCTGGGTGTTCTTCGACGCCCTCGTGTAGTACGCGATCCCTTCGTAGCTGAACACGTTCGCGTAGTTCGCCAGTACCGAGTTCGCCTCGTCGAGCGACGGGGTGTAGAAGTGCGTGCCTGTGCGGACGTTGTAGAAGCGGTAGATGGAGACGAGGGGCTCCGGCAGGACCGACCAGCTGAGGGTGGTGTTGGCAGTGCCCTCGGAAGCGTAGACCTCGATGTAGTAGGTGCCCGCTGTGGGGGCGGTGTAGGTGATCGTCTCGGGATAGTAGGCGGGGAGCGCCGATTTGGCGACTGCGGACGCGTGGTTCGGGACGCCCGCTGGCGTGCCGGGGCCATACAGATACAGGTCGAAGTCGCTGAGCGGTTCGCTCGATGCGAGGCTCAACACAAGCGTCTCTGCGACGCCGAGCTGGACGTAGTAGACGTCACGCGCATCGGTCGTCGCGTCAAGCGAGCCCGCGATCGGAGAGGCTGACAGGGCGTCACCCGGTAGGGAGTCGTCGGTGGCCGCAAAGGCTGCCGGGACCGTCGCCAGGACGAAGAGCGTTGCGAGGAGGAGGACGGTCCACGGAGTACTGCGCGTCATCGGCGGGCCTTTCATCGGCGTGGGTCTGCGGCGTACGAGCGCTGCTCCTCGTAATCCTAGGGGGTCAGGGCGATACGGGCAACGCGCGGGTCGTGCGAGACCAGCGCCAAACGCAACTGGCGACGCTACTGGCCGATCCAGAACGCGGCCCCTTCGAAGCGGTACACGCTCGGCCAGGTTGCGATAACCATGTCCGCCTCTTCTGCCGAGGCGGTGTAGAAGTGGCTGCCGTTGCGCAGGTTGTAGAAGCGATAGACCGGCGAGCTGCCTGCCACCGGCGCCGGGTTCACGGCGTAGGTCTGACCGTCGAGGGTGTAGGTGGCCGAATAGCGCAGCAGGATGGTGTTCGCTTCGTCAAGGCTTGCTGTGTAGAAGTGGCTCTTGCTCACCCGGTTGTAGAAGCGGTAGAGCGGCTGTGTGTTGTTGGCGGGATTCGTATAGTACGCAACGCCTTCGTACCGGAACACGTTCGACCAGGTGGCGAGGACCATGTTCGCCTCGTCGAGCGACGGCGTGAAGAAGTGCGTGTTGTTGGTGAAGTTGTAGAAGCGGTAGACGGGCGAGGAGACCTTCCAGGAGAGGTACGCTTCGCCCTGCTCGTGAGTTGCGGCGAACTCGTAGATGTCCACGTAGTAGTAGCCGGACGAAGGGACGCCGTATGTGATGGTCTTGGGGAAGATGGTGCCTTCCGCGCCCGCGATAGCCGCCTCGTCCCAGACGTTCGCGGTGCCGGGTGCGTAGAGATAGAGGTTCGGGTAGAAGCCCGCGGTGAACGTGCTGCCGCGTGTGAGCGAGAGGGTGAGAACGTCTCCGGCGTTGAGCCAGACGCGGTAGACGTCGTCCCAGTCGCTGTAGGAGTCGAGCCAGGTCTGGACTCGCGTGGGCGGGATGGGAACCGCCGGGACGTTGTCGTCCGGCGACTCGAACAGGCCGTACAGCTCGTAGGTGCCCGATCCCGAGACGGCCTGCACCCCGATCGACCAGATGCCTGCCACATTGGCGATGCCCGAGATCCACTCATCGGCGCCGAGGTCGTTGCCGTCATCGTCTTGGGCCGGAAGCCCGGCGGGGTCGTAGAGGAACAGGTCGAAGTTCGCGTCCACATCGGGTCCGTAGAGCTCGAAGTCGACCGCTTCTCCAGCTTCAAGGTAGATGGTGAAGTAGTTCCAATTGATGCCGGCCGTATCGACGGTGCCAATGATCGGTTCCTGCCACGCGTCGATCCACTGCACGGGGTCGCCCGGGAAGGTATCCGCTGCCAGCGCGCTGATATCGCCGGAGGTCTGAGGCAGTGGCTTGCCTGACGGTGGCGTACCACCGGTGGGCGTGAACGAGGAGCCCGTCGGCGGGGCTGTCACGTCGATGCCGAGATCGAGGGATGGAGCGGTCCGGACCGGTCTCGCGAGTGCGGCCGAGGGTGCGATCGCGACGGCTACGATGAGCGCGACTGCACACGCGGTGCTGAGCATCTTGCGATTCATGTTGCACATCCCTAGCTCAGGCAGCGATCGGTCGGTCGCCGGGGGCTGAGCGCACGATCGCGACCGAATCCCATCATAGGTCGCGGCACGGCATATCGCCAGACACACCAGGGCCCGTACGGCGAACCGTACAGGCCCTGGTCCCTTCGGTCAGCAGCGCTCGGACGCTACTGACCCAGGTAGTACGCGATGCCGTCTATTGCAGACTGTGCCGCTACATCGGCAGGTAGTACGCCTCGCCCTCGTAGCGGAAGACATTCGGCCAGGTGGCGATGACCATGTCACGCTCGTCGGGACTTGCGGTGAAGAAGTGACTGCCGTTCTTCAAGTTGTAGAACCGGTAGACGGTTCCTCCGGCAACCGGCGTGTCCGACACGCTGTAGGCCGGGCCCTCAAACGTGTACACGTTCGACCACTTGGCGATCACGGTGTTCGCCTCCTCGAGGGAGACGGTGTAGAAGTGGCTGCCGGTCACCCTGTTGTAGAAGCGGTAGAGGGGCTTGGTGGCCTTGAGGCCGTCGTACTCGTAGCCCACGCCCTCGTACTTGTAGATGTCCGGCCACGTCTTGATGATGTTGATCTTCTCGTCGTAGGAGGCAGTGTAGAAGTGCGTGCCGTTCTTCATGTTGTAGAAGCGGTAGACCTTGGTGGTCTCGTACGAGTAGTTGGACATCACGCGTCCGTTGGAGGCGCACGCCCAGACGTACTCGCCGCCGACGACCGAGATATCCGACATGTTCGTGTCCATGGCGGTGCCATAGGTCCAGGTGTTGCCGCTGTCGGTGGTGTACGCGACACTGCCGTCGGAGAGCGCCGCCCAGCCAGTGGTGCCGCTCGAGAACGACAGGGCGTTTACGCTGCCGTAGTCCATGAACTCGTTGCGCTTGGTGAGGTCGACGGGTACGAGAGCGCCCCATACGGCGCCACCGTTGGTGGACTTGAGCATCGTCGTGTCGCCCGCTGCGAGGATCGTCCTGCGGGCCCCGCCGATGTACAGGGCGTTCGCGGCCGCGTAGTCGATCGCGTCCAGATCGAGGCTGCCGCCCGAACCGGTCGGGCCACCGGCGACCCAGTTGCCGCCGTTGGTGCCACCGTTGCTCGTCACGTAGACCGCGCCGTTGCGTCCTACTACGGCGCCGAGATCCGAGCCGAAGAAGTCCATGGCCATGAACGACTCAGTGCCAAGCGTAGTGGGGTTCCACGTGCCACCGCCGTTGTTCGTCCACAGCAGCCGCCCGTTACCACCGGCCGCCCAGCCGTGGGTCGCGTCGGTGAAGTAGACCGCGTTCAGCTCGTCGGTGACACCGCTCGTCTGCGGCGTCCACGAGGTCCCACCGTTGACGGTCTTGAGGATCCGGCCGTTGCCGCCGACCGCCCATCCGGTGTTGGCATCGAGGAAGTGAAGGTCGTACAGGATGCCGCCGGCGGGGGTGGGCGTGGAGACCCAGTCGATTCCGGCGTTGGTGGATTTCCAGACCCCGCTACCCGCGCACAGGTAGCCGGTGCGGAAGTCGAGGAACTGGATCGATGTCAGGTAGTCACGGGGGGCCTTCTGAGCGCGGTGGCCCCAGGTTGAGCCGCCGTCTTCGGTGAAGGTGACCTGACCGCCGACCCCGACGGCGAGCAGCTTCGTGCCGGACGAGCAGTCGATGCCCCAGATCGGCATGTCCTTGCCGTAGTCGGAGTCGTTGTAGACCTCGATGGATGGAACGGTGCCATCGGTGACCTTGCCGATGTGGTCGGGCTGGCTGTTCATGCCGCCCAGCCACACGACGTTCGAGCCACCGCCCGCGCACTCCACGGCGTACCAGGAGGTGCCTGCGGTCACCGTGTTCCAGGTGGCGCCGCCGTCGTCGGTCTTCCAGGGGCTGCCGGTGCCCGATGCGATCCAGCCGATCTGCGGATCGTCAGGGTCGAAGGAGATGTCCTCGAAGGAGACGGCGTCGCCCTTGTCGATGTGCGTCGGCCAGCTGGCGCCGCCGTCGGTCGAGACGAAGATGTCGCCGTTGGCCGAGATGACGAACCCCTTCGTAGCGCTCACGAAGTAGACCTCGGTGAAGTAGTAGTCGCCGAGGTCGACAAGCGCCCAGGTGGTGCCCCCGTTGGTGGTGCGGAGCACGTCGCCGCCGGTCGTGCACGCCCATCCAAGGTTGCTGTCGCGGAAGAAGATGCCGTGAACATCATTGGCCGTGCCGCTGGTCTGCTGCTGATAAGAGGCCCCATCGGTCATCTTCAGGATGACGCCGCCCTGGCCTGCCGCCCAGCCGTGCGAAGAGTCGATGAATGAGACCGCGAAGAGGTCCGTCGAAACGGGGCAGCTCTTCTGCACCCAGCTGTTGCCTCCGTCATAGGTCTTGATCGTGGCTCCGTTGTTCCCCACGGCGTACGCCACTTCACCGTCGGCGCTCGCCATGCTCACCGCGTTGAGCGTTTCCCCGCGCGGGAGGGGGTTGAGCCAGTGGAGATTCGTGTTGCACGCCGAGGCGATGCCCGGTGGCGACACCGCCACCATGGATGCCACCAGGATGCTGCACAGCAAAATCCGTGAGATCGCTGATCCCCGCATTGCCGAGCCCTCCTCCACGACATGGGCCAAGGCGGTCGCCTACGCGCGGCCCCTCATGAACACATCATCGGCTTACAGTGCACCACGACGCATCCCGAAGTGACAAACGGACGGGTTGTGAATCAGTCACGCCTCGCCGAGGAGCGGCAGGCCCAACGCGAAAGGCCGACGTTGTGTCGGCCTTTCGGAGGTGCGCGGCGTCTGGGGAGCGACCGTTACTGCCCGATCCAGAACGCCGGACCCTCGAAGCGGTACACGTTCGGCCAGGTGGCGATCACCATGTCGGCCTCTTCGGCGGAGGCGGTGTAGAAGTGGCTGCCGTTGCGCAGGTTGAAGAACCGGTAGACCGGCGCGCTGTTGGGGACCGGCGCCGGGTTCACGGCGTACGTCTGGCCGTCGAGCTGGAAGATGGTCGGCCAGGTGGCCAGGATGTGCGCGGCTTCTTCGGCGGAGGCCGTGTAGAAGTGGCTCGCGCTCACCTTATTGTAGAAGCGGTAGAGCGGCTGCGTGTTGTTGTTGAGGTTCGTGTAGTAGCAGATGCCCTCGTACCGGAAGACCTTCGGGTAGTTCACGATGACCGAATTCGCCTCGTCGAGCGACGAGGTGAAGAAGTGCGTGTTGTTGGTGAAGTTGTAGAAGCGGTAGACGGGGGCGGGGGCGGGGGGAAGCGCCTGACCCGTGCTGGTGAACACCTCGTAGTCGCTGCCACCGTCTGTGCCACCCGCGCCGAACCACGCGATGCGTGTGCCCGAGACGACCGGCGCGAGGTCGTCGGCACCATCGGTTGTGAGTTGTATCGTTCCCCCGGTCGGCGTCCACGCGAAGATCTCCGCGTCGGCACCGTCCGGTGCGCCGGACCAAACGACGCGGTCGCCCGACACCAGCGGCACGTTGTCCATGAACTCGAGATAGTAGGGATCTGGCACCGAGTTCGTGGTGAGCTGGACGACCCCGCCGGCTGGCGTCCAGGTGAAGATCTCTCCGTCGGCCCCGCCATCGGTGCCGCCTGCACCGTACCAGGCGATGCGGTCGCCCGACACCGAGGGGAACACGTCCCACGCGTCGTCGTCCGTCACGGACTCGAGGCCGCCGCCCGGAGTCCAGGTCACGATCTCGGCGTCCCCGCCAGTGCCGCTGTGCCAGGCGATCCTGTCTCCGGAGACAGACGCTCCATAGTCCAGGACGCTGTTCTGTGTCAGCTGCACGATGCTCCCGGCGGGCGTCCAGGTGAAGACTTCGTTGTCCGCACCGAAGTCGGAGCCTCCCTCGCCGATCCATGCTATGCGGTCACCGGAGACCTTCGGGCGCGCCTGTGAGTAGGAGTCGGCGGTCAGCTGCGCGATGCCCCCGGCGGGCGTCCACGTGAATATCTCTGTGTCCATCCCGCTGTCAGATCCGCCACTGCCGTACCAGACGACCCGATCCCCTGAGACGTCGGGGTACATGTCGTGCCCGGTGTTGTCGGTCAGTTGCACCACGCCGCCTGCTGGCGTCCACATGCGAATCTCGTAGTCATCACCGGGCCAGGCGTACCACACGATGCGGTCGCCGGACACGCGCGGTTCTGCATCATCGAGCGTATCCCGGGTGATCTGCACGACGCCACCGGACGGCGTCCAGGTGAAGACCTCCTGATCGGCGCCACCGTCGGATCCGCCGGGTGCGATCCAGGCCACCCGGTCTCCGGACATCGACACGAACATGTCGTTCACGCCGTTGGCCGAAAGCTGCGCTAAGTCATACACGAGCGCGCTCGCCGGCGCAGTGCTCGTCATCATCGACATAACGACGCTCGCTGTGGCGATGATGGCCACTATCCGTCGTGCACCGAGTTGCCGCACATGCCTCACGGTGAACCCCCTGTTCCGAGAGATCTTTGGTTACTGGCCGATCCAGAACGCCGGACCTTCGAACGTGTAGATGTGGGGCCACGTGGCGATCACCGTGTCGGCCTCTTCGGCGGAGGCCGTGTAGAAGTGACTGCCGTTCGTGCGATTGAAGAAGCGGTAGACCGGCACGCTGTTGGCCACGGGGGAGCGGCTCACCGAGTAGGTGGGGCCGTCGAACGTGAAGACGTGCGGCCATGTGGCGATCACGTAGTTCGCCTCATCCAGGCTTGCGGTGTAGAAGTGGCTGCCGCTGTTGCGGTTGAAGAAGCGGTAGAGCGGCTGCGTGTTGTTGTCCGGGTTGGTGTAGTACGCCACGCCCTCGAACTCGAAGATGTCGGACCACTGATCGATGACGTTGTTCGCCTCATCCTCGGATGGCGTGAAGAAGTGCGTGCCGTTCGTGAAGTTGAAGAAGCGATAGACGGGCTGCGGCAGCCTCGTGAGCCGGATGTTGATGTTCGGGGTGTTCGTGGCGCTGGCAACCGCCACGTCGCCGGGGTAGTAATCGGGGATGATGGTCCAGCCGCTGTCGAAGTTGTTGGGCCACGTGCTGAAGGTGACGAGGTAGCTGCCAGCAGGGAGCCCGGTGATGCTGTACGCGCCGGATCCGTTCGTGCGCGCGAACCACGTGCCCGAGTCGTCCTCGAGCGAGGCGCGCACCCACACGCCCGAAAGCGGCGCGTTGCCCGGCCCGGTCACCACGCCTGAGATCGAACCGGTGCCGCTACCCAGCTGTAGTCCCCCACTCACATAGCCGAATGTCCCCTCGAACATGAGGGTCGCCGGGTATCCGCTCTGGATGGCGGCGCGCTCGGTCTCACTCGCCGTCAAGAATTGGCTGTTCAGGCCGGGCCCTAGGAACCGGTAGATCGGGATCTTGCCGGTGCCGGGAGCCCAGGACAGATAGAACGCGACCCCTTCGCTCGTGAAGCGGGTTGGGTAGTACGTGAGAATCTGATTCGCCTCGGCGAGACCCGCGTACAGGAACGTGTCGGTCTCGACATTGTGCATGCGATAGATTGCCGCCGTGTCGACCGCGGGATCGTAGAGGAACGCGACGCCTTCATACAAGTAGACGTCCCAGTAGTTATTGATGATGTCGATCGCTTCGGCCAGATTCGCCGTGTAGAGCGTCGCGCCGTTGTACATGTCGGAGAAGCGGTACACCGGGACGTAGTTCGGCGTGACGCTGGCCGACATCTCGGTGTCGCCGATGGCCTTGCCGGCAACCGCGCCAGCCACGGAGGTGCCCTGTGCGAACACTGGTGCCGGAATCATCGCCGCAAGCGCGATGAGCGCGACAAGCAGAACTAACGTGCGTCTCTTCATCGGATCATGCCCCCCAACGGTACCGAATGGACTCAGTCTTGGGACTTCGCCGTCGGGCTGGGTGTTCCTGCCATTTCGCTTATGTGACATTGTCTCACCGGGTGCGCATGCTGCGGGGCGGGCCTGGTGCGTGTCTGCGCGGTTACTTGGGCCTGACCGAACGAGGGCTTTCGCCCTTGACACCCCCACCGCTCGCCCCGTACCTTTGTGCGACAACTTCACAGTCGCCTGTGAAGGGGATGAGTACGCGCACTCGAGTAGGGCTCCAGAGAGCCGGAGCAGCTGAGAACCGGCGCCCGAAAGAACGCGGAACATGGCCCCTGAGGCATCCGGAGGAAACGCGCTTCTAGCGGAGTAATGCCGGACGGACGCCCCCGTTATCGTAGGCTGCATGAGCATCGGACACCGTCGGCGAAGATCTCCCGCCCGCCGGCAACCACCACCGTCCCGTGCTCGAGAAGAGGTCACGAGTACTCGTGACGAAGTCGGGTGGTACCGCGAAAGAGCCTGAGCGCCTTTCGCCCTGACGAACAGTCCGGGCGGGAGGTGTTTTTTCATGTTCGGAGGTAGGTCGTATGGCCAAGAGCTGGGAAGAGATCAATGCGCGCATCGCGAGCGGTGAGGCAGTCGTCTTCACCGCCGAGGAGTTCGCGTCGCTTGCCGCCGACGAGGGGGTGAGCGCAGCCGCCAAGAGGGTGGACGTGGTCACCACCGGGACGTTCGGCCCGATGTGCTCCTCGGGGGTGATCCTCAACTTCGGGCACTCGGACCCGCCGATCCGCATGGCCGAGGTCTGGCTGAACGACGTTGCGGCCTACGGCGGCCTGGCGGCGGTGGACACCTACCTCGGCGTGACGCAGCCGAGCACCACGCGCGGGCTTGAGTACGGCGGCGCGCACGTGATCGAGGACCTGTTGCGCGGGCGTGCGGTGCGACTGCGCGCGACGAGCCCCGGGACCGACTGCTACCCGCGTACGGAGATCGACACCTGGATCACGCTCGACGACCTGAACCAGGCGTACTTCTTCAACCCGCGGAACGCCTACCAGAACTACGCCGTGGCCGTGAACACCACCGACCGGGCGCTGCACACGTACCTCGGCACGCTGCTGCCGCGGCTCGGCAACGCCACGTACTGCTCGGCGGGGGCGCTTTCGCCGCTGCTGAACGACCCCACGTACCGCACGATCGGCGTCGGGTCGCGCATCTTCGTGGCCGGTGCGCCGGGCTACGTGGCCTGGGAAGGCACGCAGCACAACCCGCACGCCGACCGCGACGAGCATGGCGTGCCCGTGCGGCCGGCAGGCACGCTCGCGGTGATCGCCGACCTCAAGGCGGCTTCGCCCGAGTTCTTCTCGGCGGCGAGCTTCACCGGCTACGGCGTCTCGAGTTTCGTCGGGATCGGCGTGCCGATCCCCGTGCTCGACGAGGAGATCGCGGCCACGCTTGCGCTCACCGACGCGGACATCACCGCCACGATCTACGACTACGGTGTGGCCGGTCGCTCGCGCCCGTCATTCGGCACGGTCAGTTACGCGCAGCTGCGCACCGGATCGATCACGGTCGAGGGCAAGAAGGTCCCGACCGGGCCGATCAGCTCTCTTCCCAAGGCGCGGAAGATCGCGGCCGAACTGAAGCGGTGGATCGCCGAGGAGCGCTTCGCGATCGCCGAGCCGCTGCAGCTGCTCCCGCAGGTGGGGAGCCAGGCGCAGAAGCCGCTCGACATCAGGACAGGGGAGGCGATCTAGCCATGGCCCGCAAGAGACTCGACCTCACGTTCCCGCCCCGGCAGTCCCTGAAGCCGGTCATCTACCACCTCGTGAAGGACTACGATCTCGTGCCCAACATCCTGCGCGCTCAGATCCACCCCGCGCAGGAAGGGCGCATGGTGCTCGAAGTCACGGGCACCAAGGAGGACTTTGCGGCCGGCGTGGCCTTCCTCGAGGGTCAGGGACTGATCGTCAACGAGGCCGCGAGCGACATCGTGCTCGATGAAGAGCGCTGCGTGAACTGCGGCCTGTGCACGGCGGTCTGCAAGCCCGACGCGCTCACGCTCGACCCGGAGGCGCAGACGCTGTGCTTCGACAAGGACAAGTGCGTGTACTGCGAAGCGTGCGTGATAGCCTGTCCGCGCAGAGCGATCACGCTCACGTTCTAAGAGGGGACGAGGATGCCTCAGCTCGCGTTCGTGCAGGTCATGGCGGTGGCGGCCTTCGCCGCGATCCTCGCGGTCGTGCTCGCCATGCCCGTCAGCGCGCGCCTCGGCCACCGTGCCGGCAGGGTGCTCCTGCGCACGAGTCTGATCGGCGTCCTTGCCGTCTTCGCCGGCTCTCTGGTGTGGGGATCGTCCACGGGCGACCTCGGCAGGTTCAACGCGCGGGAGGGTACGAGCGCCTGGCTCCAGCTGGGAGCGTTCTTCGGCATCGTCTACGGGACCGGCTACCGGTTCGTGTCCATGTACATCGCCGACAAGGCCGCGCGTGCGGCCGAGGCGAGCGGCGCTGCGGCGGCAGCCGGGGAGGGTGATACAGATGCCTGATATCGCACTGCGGCTCGGCTGCGAGGTGCTCGTGCTCGACGGCGCGATGGGCACGATGCTGCAGAAGCACAACCTGCCGGCTGAGCAGTCGTTCGTGCAGCTCAACATCACGGCACCCGACCTCGTTATCGAGGTCCATCGCCTGTACAACCTGGCGGGCGCGGACTGCGCCACCACGAACTCCTTCGGCGGGACGCGTATCAAGCTCGACGCGTACGGGCTCGGCGACCAGGTGGAGGAACTCAACCGCGCCTCGGTGCGTGTTGCGCGAGCGAGCGGCGCCACGCATATCCTCGGCGAGCTGGGTCCCACGGGCCATGTGCTCGAGCCGCTGGGGAGCGTACGCTTCGACGAGCTGTTCGACGCGTTTGCCGAGCAGGCGGCGGCGCTTGCCGCGGAGCGGCCGGACGCGATCCAGATAGCCACGATGACCGACATCGCCGAGGCGCGTTGCGCCGTACTGGCGGCACGCTCGGTCACCGACCTGCCGGTGTTCGTGACGTGCACCTTCGGGCTGAGCGGCCGCATGGATCTCTCGGGCACCGACCCCGAGACCGCCGCGGTGATCCTCGAGGCTGCGGGCGCCTCCGTGGTCGGGATGAACTGCGGCCTCGGCCCCGAGCAGATGCTGCCGCTTCTGGAGCGGATGGCGCGCGCCACGACACTCCCGATCATCGTGCGGCCGAACGCGGGCCTGCCCCGGCTGGTGGACGGCAAGACGGTCTTCCCGGGCACCGCGCTCGAGATGGGCCAGTACGCCGCGCGCTTCGTGTCCGCCGGCGCGTCGCTCGTGGGCTCATGCTGCGGTTCCACGCCCGAGTTCACGGGCGCCATCTTCGACTTCGCCAAGGGACGCCCCCTGGCCGTGCGTGAGGCGCCGCCCGCGGGCGTGACCGTGGCCGGACCGCGCGGCGTGGTGCGCATCGGTGGCGGGCGTCCGCTCGTGCGCATCGGCGAGCGCATCAACCCCACCGGCAAGAAGCGCCTCGCCGAGTCGCTGCGCGCGGGCACGCTCGATGTGGTGCGCGAGTACGCCATCGAGCAGCAGGACGCGGGGGCGGACCTACTCGACGTGAACGTGGGCGCCGCCGGCGTCATCCAGGCGGACGTCCTGCCGAAGGCGGTCCTCGCGCTCGCCGGGCTCGTGGACCTCCCCTTGGTCCTCGACACGACCGATCCGGCGGCCCTCGAGGCCGCCCTCAAGGTCTACCCGGGCCGCGCGCTCGTGAACAGCGTGAGCGGCGAGGCACGCTCGATCGCCTCGGTGCTGCCGCTTGCCGCGCACTACGGCGCGGCCGTCGTGGTGCTCGCGCTCGACGACAGCGGCATCCCGCACGCAGCGGACGCCCGCGTGGCGGTCGTAGAGCGCGTGCGCGAGGCTGCGCATGCCGCGGGACTCACCGACCGCGATCTCGTCGCCGACACGCTCGTGCTCGCCGCTGCCACCGAAGAGGCTGGCGCGAGCGCCACGCTCAAGGCGATCGCGGCGGTGAGCCACGACCTCGGCCTCGCCACGCTCGCCGGTGTGAGCAACGTGAGTCACGGCCTGCCGGGTCGGCCGCTGCTCAACGCGCAGTTCCTCGCGATGGCGGTCCACTCGGGCCTGACTGCTGCGATCGTGAACCCCTCGGAGACCGTGGAGCTCGACGCGCCCACCGCTTCGGCTGCTGCCGACGCGCTCCTTGGCCGTGACGTGCGCGCCGAGGGGTGGATCGCGCGTGTAGCTGCCTCGGATGGCGGCTCTGTGCCGGCCGCGCGGGTCACGACCGGCACGACGGCCGAGCGTCTCGGCCTCGCGATCGAGCGCGGCGACGCGGACTCGGCTCCCGGGCTCGTCGACGAGCTCATCGCCGGCGGTCAGGGCCCGCAGGCGGTCATCGCGCAGGTGCTGACGCCCGCCATCCAGCGCTTGGGCGACGCGTACGGCCGCGGCGATGCCTTTCTGCCGCAGCTCATCGCCGCCGCCGATGCCATGCGGGCGGCCGTCGAGCGCGCGAAATCGCACCTGCCCGAGGGCTCGGCCACGCACGAGGGCCGCGTCGTCTTCGGCACGGTGAAGGGCGACATCCACTCCATCGGCAAGGACATCTGCGTCTCGATGCTCGAGAGCCAGGGTTTCCTCGTGGACGATCTGGGTGTGGACGTGGCACCCGAGTCGTTCGCCGAGGCAGCAAAGGCCGCGGATGCGGTCTGTCTCTCGGCGCTCATGACCACCACGCTGCCGAACATGGAACGCACGGTCGCCGCGGTGCGCGAGATCGCGGCGGTGCCGGTGCTCGTGGGTGGCGCGGTCGTGACACGCGACTTCGCCGAAGGGCTCGGCGCAGGGTATTCTGAGGACGCACCGGGGTGTGTCGCCGCCGTGCGAGACGCGATCGGCCGCCACAAGGGGACGAGCAGATGATCATCACCAGGCCGCGAGACTGGTCGCGCATCAAAGCAAACCTCGAGTCCATCGGCGCCAGGCGCGTCTTCCTCATGGGCTGCGGTCAGTGCGCGACCGTGGCGCATACCGGCGGCGAACCCGAACTCCGGGAGATGGCCGAGCGCATGGCCGAGGTGGGCGTGGAAGTCACCGGCTGGACGGTCGGTGAGGTGACCTGCCATCTGAACGGCACGAGGCTCGAGAGCCGCAAGCATCAGGAGGCCATCGACGCTGCGGACGCAGTGCTCGTGCTCGCGTGCGGCGCAGGCGTGCAGACCACTGCCGACGCCATCGGCAAGCCGGTGTTCCCGGCACTCGAGTCGCTGTTCCTCGGCACGGTCATCCGCAACGGCATCTTCGAGGAGCGCTGCCAGACCTGCGGTGACTGCGTGCTCGACCAGACCGCAGGCATCTGCCCCGTCACGACCTGCCCGAAGGGGCTCTTGAACGGCCCATGCGGCGGCATGTGGGACGGCATGTGCGAGGTGCTCACCGATCGTGAGTGCACGCACGTGCGCATCCGCAAGCGGCTTGCCGAGCAGGGTCGTGCGAGCAAAGGGACGCTCGCTCCTAAGGACTTCTCGACGGCGCTCAAGCCCGGCGCCGTGGACATCCACGACCGGAAGGCCGAGCGATGAGTCGGCTTCGCGACATGCTCGAGGCCGGGGAGTTCGTCGTCACCGGCGAGGTGGCGCCGCCCAAGGGCGCCGACCTCACCCACATGCACGCGGCGGTCGACTTACTCGCGCCGCACTGCCATGCGCTCAACGTCACCGACAACCAGGGTGCGAGCCTGCACCTGGCGAGCCTCGCCGCCTCCAAGGCGATCCTCGACCGGGGGATCGAGCCGATCTTCCAGCAGACGTGCCGCGACCGGAACCGCCTCGCGCTGCAGAGCGACCTGCTTGCGGCCTGGTCGCTCGGTCTCGAGAACGTGCTGATGGTGACCGGCGACGATCCGCGCGCCGGCGATCACCCGAACGCGAAGGGCGTCTTCGACCTCGACTCCACCCAGCTTGCGCAGGTGGCGGTGGGGATGAACGAAGGCCACGACATGATGGGCCACGAACTCAAGGGTTCGACCGGCTTCTACATCGGCGGGGCGATGTTCCCCGAGGCCGAGCCCTGGGACGTGCAGCTTGCGCGCACCGAGCAGAAGATCGAAGCCGGCATCCGCTTCTTCCAGACGCAGGCCATCTTCGACATGGCTAAGCTCGAGCGTGCGGTGGAGGCCGTGCGCCCCCTCGGCGCCAAGATCATCGCGAGCGTGCTGGTCATCAAGAGCCCGGGCGTGATCCGGTTCGTGAACGAGCATCTCGCCGGACTCATGATTCCCGACGCGATCGCCGATCGCATTCGCGGCGCCGAGGACCCCGCCGAGGAGGCGATCCGCCTCGCCGCCGAACAGGTGCGCGAGATCCGTCAGATCGCCGACGGGGTGCACGTGATGCCGCTCGGTCTGGATCGCGCGATCGGGCGCATCCTCGGCGAAGGAGCGTAGGCCGGCATGCGTCGCATCGCACTCTACAGCGATGTGCACGCGAACACGCTCGCGCTCGAGGCGGTTGTGGCAGCCATCGCCGCCGAGGGAGTCGAGGAGCGCTACTGCCTCGGTGACCTCGTGGGGCTCGGGCCGCGTCCCGAGGAGGCGGTCGCGCTCGTCCGCTCCTACGGTGACCGGGTCGTCCAGGGCAACTACGACCGCGCCATCGGGTCGCACCTGCGCAGCCCGGGCAGTGACTTCCCCACGCCGCAAGAGGCGCTCGACGGTGCCGAGGCGTACGCTTTCACGATCGCCGAGGTCGGGCGCGCCAGTGCCGAGTACCTCTACGCATTGCCACGCGACATCACGATCAATGAGGGCGGCACACGTATCGTCCTGTGCCACGGCACGCCGCGGTTCGTGAGCGAGATCGTTGCGTCCGACGCGCCTGCACCGCTTCTGGTGGCCCTCGCGCGGGAGGCCGAGGCCGATGTCGTCTGCTGCGGGCACACGCACGTGCCTGTGCATCGTTCCGTCCCTTCCGAAGACGGCGTCGTCCACTGGGTGAACGTCGGCTCGGTCGGTCGTCCGAGGGATGGCGATCCACGGGCGGCGTGGGCTGAGCTCGTGCTCGGCACGCAGGAGGAGGTCCTCGGCCAGGCGCATGCGGACACGGCGTCGCGGCGTATCGGGCAGTCCGAGGTGTGGCTGGGCGTCGTCTTCCATCGCATACCGTACGATGGCGATGCGGTGGCCCGCGACATGATCCGCCACGCGCTACCCGCGACGCTGGCGGCGGGCATCAAGATCGGTCTTGAGGGCCACGACGCGGAGCAGGCCGCGGCGCGCCGGGCCGAGCAGGCGGCAGGTCCGCAGGCATCGTCGGGCGATGCTCCGGACGATGAAGACCCGTTCACATGCGGGCACACGCCGTCCGAGCACTGCGCGTGTGTGCTTGAGGACCGCATCGCGGCGTACGAATCGCTTGCGCGCATGTACCGCGGCGCTCTCGCCGAGGTCTCGCCCGCGGCGCGTCGCCTGCGCAGTGCGATACGGAGCTGTCGCATCAACCGCAACGTGAACGAGGCGGCCATCCTTGAAGCGTTCCAGAGCGCGGACATCGCGCTTCGTACCTCCGACGGTCGTGCAGCGTTCGAGGCTGAGCGCGACCGGCTGTACGGGCTGGAGTCCGGTTTCGATCCGTTCGTCCACGTGCTCTCGCCCGAGGAGGGCACGTACGTCTCAGGCGACGTTCAGGGCCACCTGGCGCTCATAGAGGCCGCATACGCCGAGGGTGTCTTCACTGCTCCGGAGGTCCGGAACGGACTGCACCCGCCCGATCACATCTCCTCCGAGCTCGACTTCGTCGCACACTGCCTGCGCGGCGCGGCGGCCGGCGACCCCCGGGCGCGTGACCGCGCCCACGACTTCTTCGCGACACACCTCGCCGAGTGGGCGGTGCTTTTCGCGGTGGTCGTGGGTCAGCAGGCACGCGAGCCGGTCATGCGCTTCGCCGGTCTGGCGCTCGACAAGTTCCTCACCTGCGAGGGCGCGATCTTCCGTCATGCGGTGCCCGAGCACTGCTATCTGCGCACCCCGCATCCGTAAGGGCTGCCGATGTCGCGTGGTATTATTCGCGCATGTCGCGCCGCCGACGAGAGGGGTCGACCATGAGCGATCAGCAGCGGCCGAGCCTGGACGCTTGGCTCGCCGAAGTGAAGCGTGAGGCGGGTGCCGCAGGCACGGGCATGTACCTCTGCCACAACGGCGTCGTGCGTTCGTACTCCCGCGATGGCCGCCCCGTGGTCTCGATGGATCTCAGCGTCGACCGCGAGCGCCTTGAGGAGATCGTCACTACCGCCCGCCTGATGGAAGGCGTGACGGTGGTCCGCGCCTGGGTGAACGAAGGTCATCTCGAGGTGGGGGACGACATCATGTACGTCCTGGTCGGCGGCGATATCCGCCCGAACGTGCTCGAGGCGCTCACCGCGCTCGTGAGCATGATCAAGAGCGAGGTCGTCACCGAGGCCGAGCACCGTCCGGAACCGTAGAACCCGCCGCCACGCACGGGCGGTCAGTCACGAAAGGCAGCATCATGCACATCGTCGTCCTCGGAGGCGGTCCCGGCGGCTACAGCGCGGCGTTCGAGGCTGCACGCCTCGGCGCGGAGGTCACGCTCATCGAGCGCGAGCGGCTCGGCGGCACGTGCCTCAACTGGGGCTGCATCCCTACCAAGACCATCCTGCGCTCGGCACACATCGTCGCCGACACGCGCGATGCCGCCACCTTCGGCCTCAACGCCGCGGTCGCCACCGCTGACATCCCGGCACTGCGCGCGCGCAAAGAGGCGGTGGTCGACGAGCTCGTGGGACAGGTCGAGTCGTCGGCAAAGCGGCTAAAGATCCGCATCGTCTACGGCGCAGGCAGGCTCGTCGGTCCCAAGTCGGTCGAGGTCGCACTCGCCGATGGCACGGCGGAGACCATCGAAGGCGATGCGCTCATCCTCGCCACCGGCTCGGCGGTCTTCAAGCTGCCGACCATCGACCACGAGCTTGAAGGGGTCTGGACGAGCGACGACGCGGTCGCACTGCGCGAGATCCCCAAGAACGTCGTCATCATCGGCGGCGGCGTGATCGGGCTGGAGTTCGCCTGCGCGTACGCGGCGTTCGGCAGCGTGGTCACCGTCGTCGAGCTCATGGACCAGGTGCTGCCCGGCAACGACAAGCGCGTGGTGAAGCAGACGCAGACCGCGCTTGAAGAGATGGGCGTCGCCTTCCACCTCGGCGACGCGGTCGAGCGCGTCGAGCGCGTGGGGGATCGGATGCGCGCCACGCTGCGGAGCGGTGTCGTGCTCGAGAGCGACATCGTGATGAGCGCCGTGGGCCGCATCCCCAACTCGGCGGGGCTCGGCTATCCCGAGGCCGGCATCGAGATGGACCGTGCCGCGGTGAAGGTAGACGAGTACTTCCGCACCAACATCGACGGGGTCTACGCGATCGGTGACCTCATCGGCGGCATGATGCTCGCGCACGTGGCCGAGGAGGAGGGCGTGGTGGCGGGGCGCAACGCGGTGGCCGAGCTTTCCACGGTCGGCGCCGAAGCGCATCTCGAGAGCATGCGCTACGACTGCATCCCGGCCTGCGTGTACACATTTCCCGAGGTGGCGGTCGTGGGCAGCGGTCGCGACGCGGCCAAGGAACGCGGCGTCGACGTGGTGCAGGCGGTGGCCAAGTTCGCCGCCAACGCGAAGGCGCTCGGCGAGGGCGAAAGTGACGGTTTCGTGCAGATCGTGGCCGAGAATGGCACCGGGCGCATCGTCGGCTGCCAGATCGTCGGGCCGCACGCGGTCGAGACCATCCACGAGGTCGCACTTGCCATGAAGCACGACATCTCCGTGCGGCAGGTCGCCGAGACGGTGCACGCACACCCCACCGTCTCCGAGGTCATCCGCATGGCGTGCGCCGACGCGGCCGGGAAGTGCGGCTGCTAGTGCCCTACGAGCACGGGGGCTCGGCCAAGCGGCTGCCCGCATGGCTCCGAAGGCCGATCGCGCACGCGGGCGAATACCGCGCCGTCGAGGGGCTGCTCGACGAACTGCGCCTGGCGACCGTCTGCCAGGAGGCCAAGTGCCCCAACCGCGGCGAGTGCTACGCGAGCGGCACGGCCACCTTCCTGATCGCCGGCGACGCCTGCACGCGTGGCTGCCGGTTCTGTGCCGTGGAAACGCGCGCTCCGCTGCCGCTCGATGCCGACGAGCCTGCGCGTGTTGCCGAAGCGGTCGCGCGGCTCGGGCTGCGTCATGCGGTGGTCACCATGGTCACGCGCGACGACCTTGCCGACGGCGCAGCGGGACACGTGGCGGCCACCATCGCGGCGATTCGTAGCGCCGCGCCGGACGTTGCCGTCGAGGTGCTCGTGAGCGACTTCGGCGGGGACGAGGCCGCGATCGACACCGTCACCGACGCACGTCCCGACGTCTTCAACCACAATCTCGAGACCGTTCCTCGCCTGTACGCCGACGTGCGTCCGGGTGCGAGCTACGAGCGCAGCCTCGGCGTGCTTGCGCGTGCGAAGACGCGTGCACCACAGATGCCGACGAAGTCGGGACTCATGCTCGGCCTTGGCGAGACGCACGACGAGGTCCTCGCGGTGATGCGCGACCTGCGTGCCGTCGGCTGCAGCTACCTCACGCTCGGCCAGTACCTGCGTCCGAGTGCCGCACACCTGCCGGTCGCCGAGTTCGTGGTGCCCGGAGAGTTCGCCGCGTTCGCGCGCGAGGGCAGGGCCGTGGGCTTCGCGGGCGTCGCGAGTGCGCCGTTCGTGCGCTCGAGCTACCACGCCGCCGAGCTGGCCGAAGGCGAGTCGGGGCGCTAGGAGGCGCTGTCGACGCTCGCGGGCGGGGCGGCGCAGTTGCGACCGGTCGACTTGGCCGCATAGAGCGATCGGTCTGCTGCCGCGAGCAGCGTCTCGATGCGCCGGGGCGGCGAGCCTGCCGGATCCTTCGCGACCACTCCGCCGATACTCACCGCGAGCGGGATCGCCTGGCCGTCATCGGTGCGTACGTCGAGCAAGCGTACCGTGTCCGAGATGCGGTTACACAGTTCCGCGTACTCATCGGTGTCGGTCTCGGGAGCGATCACCGCGAACTCATCGCCGCCGTACCGGATCACCAGATCGGACGCCCGGGTCGCCGTGCGCAACGCGTGAGCCACTGCCTTCAACGCCTTGTCGCCCTCGGGATGTCCGAAATGGTCATTGACGGACTTGAACCGGTCCACGTCCACCAGCATGACCGTGAGGGCGTGACCGTACCGTGCCGACCAGGCGGCCCACTGAGGCAGGTGCGTCTGTAGGGCGCGCCGGTTGTAGAGTCCGGTGAGCATGTCGTGCGTGGCGTACACAGCAAGACGCAGGTTGTCGCGCCACGTGCGCGACAGCGTGGTCGCGAGCAGTCCGGCGAGTGAATCGGGCGTGTAGTGGTCACCGATCGCGTCGACGAGTCGCTGCAGGTGCGCCTGGTACGCCGAGTGGCGCCGTTCGGCCTGGCCCGGCTCCGTGAGGTCGATGAGCTCGCTGAAGACGGGGTCGATCATATAGAACTCGAGGCGGGCGGCGAGTGCGAGCATGCCGTCGATGTCCAGCTGCTCGAGGTGCACCGGTTGGATCGCCTCGAACTCGCCGTCGAGGGCGCGCAGACGGTCCATCAGCTCGCCGGTGTCGTTCACCAGGTCGGGGAGCAGGCCCTGTTCCCACGCGTTCATGAGGCCCTGCCACCAACTGGTGTGCTCCGCCTCGTCCTGTCCGAGTCTCACGAACGTGGACTGGAGCTCGGGCTCCGGGCAGGCGGACGCGAGCTGAGCGTACAAGCTCTCCGCGTGACGGTCCATCCGAACGCACAACTCGAGGATCTCGCGCACGGCAATGCCCCCTCATGGCATCATCGGCACCGCGCCGTGCGCGGGTCCTCCGACACCCTCACGGAGTCAGTCCCGTCGGACTGCTACCATGACTCTATGGTATGGGAGCCACGCAGATACCGCCAGAGTACGGACGCGGACGGCCTCGTCACGTTCGAGGTCCTCCATGGCGAGACCGACCTGCAGATAAGCGCGCTCGGTGACCTGTCCGCCGAGGCAGCGGCGGTCGTCTCCGCGCTGCGCGAGGATCTCGAGGCGTACATCGCCGCGCATCCACGCTTCGCCGAGAGCTTCGCGCCGATCGCCGTGGAGCCGGACGCACCGGAGATCGTGCGTGCGATGGCCGAGGCTGGCGCGGCTGCGGGTGTGGGACCGATGGCGGCGGTCGCGGGCGCTGTCGCCGAACGCGTCGCGCGTGGCCTTTCGGCGCTCTCCGCCGAGGTGCTCGTGGAAAACGGCGGGGATATCTACATCGTCGGAA
Source organism: Coriobacteriia bacterium (assembly GCA_030652115.1). Taxonomy (NCBI): domain Bacteria; kingdom Bacillati; phylum Actinomycetota; class Coriobacteriia; species Coriobacteriia bacterium. The sequence goes on from JAUSBK010000011.1 coordinate 78,912, forward strand.
GCACCGCGCGGAGCGTACTGCTGCTTGCAGGAAGCTCGCCGCTCTCCGGACGTCTCGCGGTGAGCGTACCCGGGGATTCACTCCCGTGCGCGGTATGCACGTCGTCGGGTACTGTGGGGCATAGCGTGAGCCTCGGCTCGGCACACGCTGTGACGGTGATCGCCGGTGACGGCGCGCTGGCCGATGCGGCTGCAACGGCCGCGGGGAACCTGGTGCACGGCGTGGACGACATCGAGAGGGCGCTCGAGCGGGCGCTTGGCATCGCAGGCGTCCGTGGCGCGATCGTGGTTGCAGGCGAGCGTGTGGGCGCGCTCGGCGAGGTGACGCTCACGCCCGTTGAGGCGTGATGCGGTCGGACTCGCCCTGACGGGTCGGGACCGGGCGTGCGAGGCACGACTGAGAGGGGTTGCGCATGGATAGCATCGACGAACTGGACATGTTCGAAGCGGACCGGCGGCTCGCGCTGTACAACGAGTACCGCGATGCGGCGAAGTTGTTCAAGTACTACATCGAGACGGAGCTCCGCGCCTACCTCGCCAACGGCGCGGTGGTCGAGCCGGTTTCCACACCGGGCGGCGCGTACTTCAAAGTGACCCTCACCGACGTATGGATCTACGAGGCCGAGCGCATCAACCGCTTCGTTCCCGAGACCGTCATCTACTCGGTGAACGACGTGCACGTTCAGACGCTCAAGGCCGAGGAGTAGCGCGCGCCGATGCCCCAAGACGGACCGGTCCCCGGAGCGCACGACGGTGCGGATCTGCGCGCTGAGAAGCTGCGCGCGGAGATCAGACATCACGCATGGCGCTACTACGCGCTCGATGCGCCCGAGATCTCGGACGCTACTTACGACGCGCTCGTGCGCGAGCTCGAGGCGATCGAGGAGGCATATCCCGACCTCGTCACCGCCGAGTCGCCCACGCAACGCATCGGCGCGCCGCCGCTCGAGGCCTTCGCGTCCGTGCGGCACGCGCAGCGGATGTATTCGCTCGACAACGCGATGGACCTCGGTGAGCTTGACGCGTGGCTCGAACGCATCGGCCGCGAGGCCGAGGGCCGCGAAATCGCATTCATGTGCGAGCTCAAGATCGACGGCAGTTCGCTTGCGCTGACCTATGAGGACGGCGTGCTGTTGCGCGCGGCAACTCGCGGTGACGGCACCACCGGTGAGGACGTCACCGCTAACGTGCGCACCATCAAGAGCGTGCCGCTGCGTCTGGCCGTGGAGCGGCCGGCTCCAGCACGATCGATTGCGCAGGGAGCCCTCTTCGGGGGCGAGGACGCAACGGAGTCCGCGGCCTCCTGGTACCTCGAAGTGCGCGGCGAGGTGTACATGCCCAAGGCGAGCTTCGAGCGCCTGAACGCCGAGCAGGACGAGGCGGGGTTGCCGCCGTACGCCAACCCGCGGAACGCCGCGGCGGGTGCGGTGCGGCAGAAGGATCCCGCGGTGACCGCATCGCGCGATCTTGCCACGTTCATGTACCAGGTCGTCGAGCCGCGATCGCTCGGTCTCGCGGGCCAGCGGGAGGCGCTCGAGTGGCTGTCGCAGGCGGGGTTCCGCGTGAACCCCGACATCCGCTGCTGCGCCACGCCCGACGAGGTGCGGGAGTTCTGCCGTCACGCAATCGAGCGTCGGAGCGACTTGCCCTACGAGATCGACGGCGTGGTGGTGAAGGCGGACTCCTTCGCACTCGCCGATGAGCTGGGATTCACCAGCAAAGCCCCCCGGTGGGCGGTGGCGTTCAAGTTCCCGCCCGAAGAGAAGACCACGGTGCTCCGCGAGATCCGCGTGCAGGTGGGTCGCACCGGTGCGCTCACGCCGGTGGCCGAGTTCGATCCGGTGGTCGTGGCTGGTTCCACGATCGCCCGTGCAACGCTCCACAACGAGGACGAGATCCGCCGCAAGGGCGTGCTGCTGGGCGACACCATTGTGGTGCGCAAGGCCGGCGACGTGATCCCCGAGGTGGTTGGCGCGGTCGAGCGGCTTCGCGAAGGCAGCGAGCGCGAGTGGCGCATGCCCTCGGCATGTCCGAGCTGCGGCAGCGACGTGTGGCGCGAGGAGGGCGAGGTCGTGCCGCGCTGTACCAACGCGGGCTGTCCCGCGCAGCGGCTCGAGCGTCTCGGGCACTGGGCGTCGCGCGGCGCGCTCGACATCGAGGGGATGGGTACCGAGATCATCACGCGCCTCGTGGAGCAAGGGCTGCTGCACGACGTGGCCGACTACTACACGCTTACCTTCGAGCCACTGGCGGCGCTCGACCTCGGCCGGGTGAAGAAGGACGGATCGCCGGTCCTGCTGGGCGAGATCGTCGCCGGCAAGCTCATGGCGAGCATCGAGGCGTCCAAGGCCAGGCCACTGGCCCGTTTGCTCTTCGGCCTCGGCATCCGTCACGTCGGGGCCACAGTAGCCGAGGCGCTTGCCGCCGCGTTCGGTTCCCTCGACGCGCTGCTCGAGGCGTCGGCAGACGACCTTGCCCGCGTCGAGCAGGTAGGGCCCAAGATCGCCGAGTCGGTACGCGCGTTCGCCGAGAACCCCGAGAACCTCGCGATCGTCCGCAGGCTGCAGGCGGCCGGCCTCACCACCGCCGAGGAGCAGCACGTGCCCGAGCGCGAACAGACGCTGACGGGCACCACGTGGGTGCTCACCGGCTCGCTCGAGCGCTACACCCGTGAGGAGGCCGGCAGCGCGCTCAAGGCGCTGGGCGCGAAGGTGGCCGGCAGCGTGAGCAAGAAGACCTCCTACGTCGTCGTGGGTGCCGACCCGGGCAGCAAGTACACCACCGCGCTCGATCTCGGCGTGCGCGTGCTCGCTGAAGACGAGCTCACCGCCACGATTGAGGGCGGCGTCGTGCCGGAGCCGTCGGCATGAGCGACGGTCTGCTGCCCGCAGCGTCGTACCCCGACGCGCCGCCTCCGCCGCCGACGGGCATACCGTCGCAGCCGCAGCCGGTCCCACGCGGCAAAGCGCCATTTCGCTGGCTGGGCTATCCCGGTGTCTCGATCCTCGGCGTCAGACGATCGGTCCCGAGCACCATCGGCATCGCCGCGCTGGCGATCCTGCTGCTCTTCGCAGCCCTCGCGGGCGTCGGTCTGTGGAGCCGGTCGGCCCAGCCGTCGGCCGACGGCTGGGCGCTCGCATTCCTTGCCGCCTATCTTGCAGGATATGGCTCCTGGTTCCTCCTCCTGAGGCTCGGTGTGCGCACACCTGTGGCCTTTCGCGAGCGGGTCGGCCTGCGGCCGTTCGACACTGCACCGGGCCTCATCGCCGCGTTCGTCGCTATGTCCGTCGGCCTGTGGTTCGAGATCCTGTTCCTGGGGATGCTCGTGCTCGTAGGCATCGAGGTCCCCCAGGCTCCCTCGGTGACCGACATCTTCCCGGTCACCCCGGTGGGCATCGCGGTAGCGATCGTCGTGACCTGTATCGCGGCGCCGCTTGCCGAGGAGGTCCTCTACCGGGGCGTGCTGTTTGGCGGGCTCCGGGACCGCTTCGGTGACTGGATCGCGGCGCTCATATCCTCGGTGGCGTTCGCTGCGAGTCACCTGAACTGGTACCTGCTGGTTCCGTTCACGGTGCTCGGGATGTTGTTCGCATGGATCACATCCCAGACGCGCTCGTTGTGGCCCTCCGTGATCGCCCACGCGGCATTCAACCTCAACGCGGTGGTGCTCGGATACCTGTACTACCTTGTCTACGCCGATGCTCAGCCGGCCTGGGTGAGCGGCATTCGTGAAGCGATCGTGGTGCTGGTCAGATGAGCCCGGCTCCACGCTTGCTCCTCACGCCCCGGCTGTGCGACCGCTGCGGCGCCTGCACCACCGCCTGTCCGCGCGATGCGCTCAAGGTCGGCCGAACGTACCTCAAGGTCGACTGGCAGCGTTGCGACGCCTGCGGTGCGTGCGCGCGCGTCTGCGCGCGCCGGGCGATCGTGTTGCGAGATGGGCCGAAGGCCCGGGGCGCGTCCGGCGCGGCCGCGCCGGCGGCCCATCCCAAACCAACACCACGGAAGACGACCGACACGCCGCGCAGCGTCAGTGCCGCAAAGCTGCGCGAAGAGCGGGCGACGCGGTCCGTGCCGGCCCCCAAGGGCGGCGAACGCGGGGGGTTCCAGTGGACGCTCCTCGAGGCAGTTGCGATGCTGTCCGTCACCTTCTCGGCGTTCACCGCGAAGGAGACCGCGGTACGGCTGCCCGCGGTCAGTTTGATGCCCTCGACGCTGCAGGTCCCCGTGCGCGTGGGCATGCTCGCGCTCTACTACCTCGTTCAGGTGGCGGTCCTCGTGTGGCTGGTGCGGCGGCGCGGCGGCGATCCGTTCTCGGCGCTCGGGCTCCGCGAAAAGCGCGCGTCGTTCGGCCATGCGCTCGCCTCGGTCGGTCTCGTCGTCGGGGGTCTCGTGGTCACGCGGCTGGTCACATCGCTCTACGCCTATGTCACGCGGTCACTCGGGCTGATGCCGTCGGCCACGACGGATCTCACGACGATGTTCGGCGCGAACGCGTCAGGGTTGGTCCTGGCGCTGGCGATGGTGGTGGTGGTCGGACCGCTGGTCGAGGAGGCGGTGTTCCGCGGCGCACTCCTTGAGGGCCTCATGGCGAGGTTCGGACCGTGGCCCGCGATCGTCGTTCAGGCACTGCTGTTCGCGGCGTTCCATCGCAGCCTGTGGATGCTGTTCCCGACCTTCGCGCTCGGTGTGGCGCTCGGCTGGTTGGCCCATACGCGTAGCAGCCTCTGGCCGCCCATCGCGCTTCATGCTCTCTACAACGTGATCACTGTTGCGGCCGCGTTCCTCGTGGCGGGCCTCTGAAGTCACGCTAATGGACGTTCATGTTTCGACCGATTACCCTGTATGCACGGGTAGATGCTCGTGAGGTATCCCACAACGATGAGGGGCAAGGATGGCAGAATGCGAGTGCCTTCCTCAGTGTCTGTTCTTCCACGATCAGATGGCCGACATGCCGTCGACCGCGGAGCTGGTCAAAGCCAAGTACTGCTCGGGGCCGCGGGCGGACAATGCCCCGTGCGCGCGCCATATGATCTTCCTGGTGCGCGGCAGCGACGAGGTGCCCATGGATCTCTTCCCGTCGGATGTTACCCGTGCCGAGTCGGTGCTCGCCGGTCGCGAGTGAGCGGGGCGCCCGGTGCCCGAAGCGGCCGACGGTGATCGTTCCGGGATCGTGGGGAGGTGTGGATGAGCGCCGAGCCTGAACGCGTCGAGGGTGCCGCTGCGGCGCATCGCTCGGACTCAACCCCGCCCGGACCAGCATGGCGATCGTTTGCGCTCGTCGCCCTGGCGATCCTCGTCGTAGGCGCGATGGCCGTCTATGCGGTGAACGACTACCGCACCGAGCAGTACGAGCGCGCGCGCGAACTGCTCATGCGCGCGGCCGATGACGACGCGATCGAACTCCAGCGCTGGCTGGATGAGGGTTCCACCGACGCTGCCGTGATGGCCACACAGTCTGGCGTTGCCGAGCGCTACCTGCGCTGGCAGAAGGGGGCCGATCCGGAATTCCCGCGGATGCTCTCAGACCGCCTCACTGCCGAGCGCGACATCCGGGGCTACGACTGCATCAGTATGTTCACGCAGAGCGAGTGGCCGTTCGCGACCTCGGCGGGCGAGCGCTGTGCGGATTCGCAGTTCAAGTGCGCGGACTTCGCGAGCGTGGTCGTGGATTCCGACGAGCCTGCGTTCGAGGACCACTTCCACAACGGCGTCGGCGCATGGTGCGTGGCGTGGAGCAGCCCGGTGCAGCAGACCGCCGACGGGCCGGTCGTCGGCGTGATCGTCTACTCCGTCCAGGTGCACGATGAGGTGGTCGCGGTCCTCGAAGACGAGCCGCTTCCCTACGATTCCTCTCAAGTCGCCCTGGTCGGTCCTCACGGGGACGGGTTCGACATCATCGGCTCGGCCAACGGGTTCGAACCGGTGACGGTGGGCCGGGGCGAGCAGCTGCATGTGCAGCTTGCTGAGGACATCGTGCACCAGGAATCCGTCACCCGAACCGGCCCGAACGAGGAAGGTGCGGCGGTCATGGCTGCCGCCCGACGCATCCCGGGAACGGACTGGTTCGTCGCATCGCGCGTCGACATCCGGGAGATCGAGGGGCCGGTAGTGCGATACGCGATGCTGCTGGGCTCCGCCGCTGTCCTGGCCGTGCTCGCGTTCGGGCTCGGCACGATCATCGTGCGACGGATGCAATGGGAGCGCTACCGCGAGCACCTTGCACTTGTGGAGATCCGCGAGGCGCTCGACGCACGCGACCGCTTCATGCGGAACATGAGCCACGAACTGCGGACGCCTCTGCAGTCGATAATGGGGTTCACGTCGATCATGCTCGCCGGTCTTGCGGGTCCGGTGTCTGAAGAGCAGGAGCGACAGCTCGGCATGGTGGACGCCTCCTCCAAACGCCTCCTCGCGCTGGTGGACGACGTGCTCGATCTCGACAGGATGCGCGATCACGGCGCGCGCATCCGTGCTACCCGCTTCACATCGACGGAGGTCGCCAGTGCGCTGATCGAGGCCATGCGTCCGCTCTCCGAACACAAGAGGCTCGAGTGCCGCCTCATGCACGAGGGCGAGCCGATCCAGCTCGAGACCGATCGTGACATGGTCGAGCGCATCGTGCTCAACTTGCTCTCGAACGCGATCAAGTACACCGACACCGGGTTCGTTCAGCTCAACGTGCAGCCGGACGGTCCCAATCATGTGCTGCTCGAGGTCTCGGACAGCGGCCGCGGCATCGCCACCGATGAGCTGGACCGCGTGATGGACGAATTCCATCAAGTGCTCGATCCCGAGGGTGCCAAGCCCGTTGGCATCGGCCTCGGCCTGGCGATCAGCAAGCGGATGGCCGAAGTGCTGGGCGGGGACCTCTCGGTCTCGAGCACGCTCGGTTCCGGCTCCACGTTCCGTCTGCGCATCCCGCGTGTGCACGCCGAGGTACATCGCGACTGATGCCGCCGAACGCCCCCCGTGGTGATCGCCCCGTCGGGTATGATGTAACGCGTTCCCGCGAGGGTCTTCGTTGCATCACCACTCTGTATGGAGGCACACCGCATGGCGATCACCGAGTCCGACGTCCGTCACGTCGCGCTGCTTGCACGGCTTGCGCTGAGCGATGAGCAGGTCTCGACGCTCACCGCCGAGCTCGGGGCAGTGCTCGGCCATATCGATGAGTTGCAGCGGCTCGATCTTGAGGGCGTGCAGCCCACGGCGCATCCGCTTGCGATGACGAACAACACGCGGGCCGATGTCGTGGTCCCCGGGCTCACCCGGGAGATGGCGCTCAAGAATGCGCCGGCATCGGATGGACGCGCCTTTCTCATCCCCGCCATCACGGGTGCAGGGGAGGAGTCGTGACGATGCTCGATCTCTCCGCTCTTTCCGCACGTGAGGTGCGCGACGGTATCGCCGCAGGCGAGTTCTCCGCGCGCGAGGCCGCCGAAAGCGCGTATGCCCGTATCGAAGCGCTCGACGGCGACGTGCACGCATTCCTGCAGCTCACGCCGGAACTGGCCTTCGCGGCTGCCGAGCGTGTTGACGCGGCCCGTGCCGCCGGTGAGGATCCGCCGCCGCTGGCGGGCGTACCGGTCGGGATCAAGGACAACATGAACCTGATCGGCACGCGCACCACCTGCGGAAGCCGAATACTCGGGAACTACAAGAGCGTCTACGACTGCACCGCCGTCCGCCGTCTGCTCGATGCGGGCGCGCTGCCGATCGGCAAGTGCAACATGGACGAGTTCGCGTTCGGGTCGTCCACCGAGAACTCGGCGTACGGGCCCACGCGCAACCCGTGGGACCTCGAGCGTGTTCCCGGCGGTTCGAGCGGCGGCAGCGCCGCGTCCGTCGCGGCCGGAATGGTGACCCTGTCGCTCGGTAGCGACACGGGCGGCTCGATCCGCCAGCCCGGAGCGCTCACCGGAACGGTGGGGCTCAAGCCGACGTACGGCCGCGTAAGTCGCTACGGCGTCGTTGCGTTCGGCTCGTCGCTCGACCAGATCGGGCCCTTCGGTACGTCGGTCGCAGACGTGGCGCTCGCGCTCGACGCGATCGCCGGGGCCGACACCATGGATGCGACCTCCTCGCCCGAGCCGGTCGAGCGCTACTCGGCGGCGGTCGGGCTGGGTGTGCAGGGCCTGCGCGTGGGCATCGTGCGGGACATGCCCGGGGTGCCCGACACGGACGGCTGCCTGAACGAGATAGCGCATGTCGTGGACCGTGCGGCGGAGACGTTTGCAGCGCTCGGTGCCGAGGTCGGGGACGTCACGCTGCCGAGCGCCCGGCACGGTCTGGCCGCCTACTACATCATCGGTCCCGCCGAGGCGAGTTCGAACCTCGCGCGATTCGATGGCATCCGGTACGGCGTGCGCGCCGAGGACCCGACCGACGTGCTCGACCTCTACATGCGTTCCCGCGCCGAAGGGTTCGGCCCGGAGACCATCCGGCGCATCATGCTCGGCACGTATGCGCTCTCGGCGGGCTACTACGACGCGTACTATGGCCAGGCGCAGAAGGCGCGCACCCGTATCATCGAGGACTTCCGTGCGGCGTTCGAGCACTACGACGTGCTGCTCACGCCCACCACGCCGGAGGTGGCGTTCCGCTTCGGCGAGAAGGCCGCCGATCCGTACATGATGTACCTGAACGACGTCTACACGATTCCGGTGAACCTCGCCGGCAACTGCGCGGTGAGCGTGCCTGCCGGACTGTGCTCGAGCACCGGAATGCCGATGGGCCTTCAGCTCATCGGCGACTACTTCGCCGAATCCACGCTGTTGCGTGCGGCAGCGGCCTACGAACAGGCAGTGCACTTCGACCCGGTGCCGCCGCTCGTGCGCTCGCTCGTGGGCGCGAAAGGCGGTGAGTAGCATGCCGAAGGACCGTCTTGCCGAGGTGCTCGAGCGCTACGAGGCTGTCATCGGCCTGGAGATCCACACCGAGGTCACGGCGACGAACACGAAGATGTTCTGCGGCTGCCCGGTCGCCTTCGGCGGCGAACCCAACACGCGTGTGTGCCCCGTGTGCCTGGGGATGCCCGGTGCGCTGCCGGTGCCCAACGAGGCTGCGATCGAGTGGACGCTACTGGCGGGCCTTGCCACGAACTGCGACATCGCGCTGTGGAGCCAGTTCCATCGCAAGCAGTACTTCTATCCGGACATGCCCAAGGACTACCAGATCTCGCAGTATGACCTGCCGTTCGCGAGTGGCGGAGCGCTCGAGGTCGAGGTGGACGGCGAGGGGGTCGCGCAGCGTATCGACTTTGGTGGCGCGGTCGCGGCCGTGGGCCCCGAGGCGCATCCCGAAGACGGCGGCTACCGTGCGACGATCGGCATCACGCGCATCCATCTCGAGGAGGACACCGGCAAGATGATCCACGTTGGCGGGAGCGAGGGCCGCATCGCCGGCGCCACGCACTCGCTCGTGGACTTCAACCGCGCGGGCACGCCGCTGATGGAGCTCGTGAGCGAGCCCGACATCCGCACGCCTGAGGAGGCGCGCCGCTTCGCGCAGAAGTTGCGTAGCATCTGGCTCGCGCTCGGTGTGAGCGACTGCAGCATGGAGGAAGGCTCCATGCGCGTGGACGGGAACGTGTCCATCCGCCCTCGGGGGGAGACCGAACTCGGCACCAAGAGCGAGGTCAAGAACATGAACTCCTTCAAGGCGCTGCACGATGCGCTTGCCTACGAGATCGTCCGCCAGGCCGAGTTGCTCGACACGGGCGGTCGCGTGGTGCAGGAGACGCGTCACTGGGACGCCGGCGCCAGGCGCACGAGCGCGCTTCGCAGCAAGGAAGAGGCGCACGACTACCGCTACTTCCCGGAGCCCGACATGGTGCCGTTTCGCTTCGAGCCTGCGTGGATCGCGTCGCTGGCCGAGAAGCTGCCCGAGCTGCCGGATGCGCGTCGCGAACGCTACACGACCGACTTCGACCTGCCCAAGCACGACGCGTCGATGCTGTCTGCCGACTTTGCGCTTGCCTGCTATTTCGAGGATGCGGTGGCGCTCGCGGGCGTGGACCGCGCCAAGCAGATCGCGAACTGGATGCTCGGCGAACTCGCCGCACTGCTCAACGCCGAGGCGATCGAGATCGGCGACACCAGGGTCACCCCTGCGATGCTCGCGGAGATGGTGGGCCTCATCGAGGAGGGCGCTATCTCGGGCAAGCAGGCAAAGGAGGTCTTCGCGGACATGGCGGCGACCGGTGACGCCCCCGGCGCCATCGTGGCGGCCCGCGGCATGAAGCAAGTCTCGGACACCGATGCGATCGAATCGGTCGTCCATGGAGTGCTCGAGGCCAACCCGAACGAGGTCGCGAGCTACCGTGCAGGCAAGACCGGCGTCATGGGTTTCTTCGTCGGAGCCGTGATGCGTGAGATGCGCGGGCAGGGCAATCCGCAGGTGATCAACGAGGTGCTCAGGCGGATGCTCGGGGGGTAGGCGGGCAGTCGCAAGGCCGCTGTCTGGGCAGTTGTCGGCGGCGATCGGGCCGGTTTGCGGCGTGCGAACGCCCCGTGGCGTGTGCATGCCGCCGTTGGTCCTCGCCAGAGAGCGCTAGTCGGTCGATTGCGACCGTTAAGCGCAGATTAGAGACCGTACAGCGACAAGGACGACATTTCGCGAAATCGCCCTTGCACCCGCCCCGGGCATGGTCTAGAGTCGATCTTGTCCCGAGAGGTTGAGCGGGCGAACCGCGAAAGGTAGCGTACCAGTAGCTGCCGGCGGGGTGTGCAGGCGGAAGGCTTCGCGCAAGCTGGCCGGAGGCTCGTAGGCTCCAAAGGTGTGAAATGGGAAGCTGCGGATTAGGGGCTCGTCGGCGAGGTCTCTCGGGACACCTCTATTCTCAGGACGATCTACGAGATCGTCCGAACCCCTCACACAAGACACCCCGCAGCGCGCTGCGGGGTGTCTTCGTTGCCGGGTGCGATCGGTAGCCGCCGAGCGGGCCCTAGCCGCGACCCGGTATGAGCGACAGTACTTCGCGCTCGCCGACGCTCTTGAGAACCTGGGCCCGCGCGATCGGATCGAGGGCCGCGAGTTCGCTGGAGATGCTCTCTTCCGTTTCGGCGATGCGGTAGCTGCGTGTGTCGAGCACCACATCGGCGAGGACGGCGAGCCCCACGCCGATGAACGCGCCCGGGACCAACCACACGAACAGGCCCCGCCGTCTGCGTAGCATCAGGAATGCGGCTGCGACGAGACCTACACCGAGCATCGCTGCACCGGCACCGGCCTCCCCGCGTTCGCCTTCGGGAATCGACTCCCGCCACTGTTCGATCGTGTTGCGTGCGTCCATCACGTCGTCCCTTCTCCGGTGATCTCTGAAAGCTATGTTCCCGAACTGTGCGGCTCTCTCGCGGATGGCCGATCGGCCTGCGGTACACTCGTGCGGAGATGGTCACGGATGGGGGGAGTCGGGTGGAGCCGTCGGACGCGCCGCAGGTGTGGACGCCCGGCCGACGAAGCGTGACCTCGTGGCTGCTGTACGACCTCGCGAACACCACCTTCGCGCTGGGCGTGGGCAGCCGCTACTTCGGCCCCTGGCTCGTCGAGGACCGCGGCGGCGCGGACTGGCAGCTGTCCGCCACCATCGTGGTGGCGATGGTGGCCGTAATCATCCTCGGCCCGTGGATCGGTGCGCTCTCCGACCATCACGGAACGCGCAGGCCGTACCTCATAGGTGCCACCCTCGTGTGCGTTGGCGCCACGGCGCTCCTCGCAACCTGGGGTGTCGTGCCCTCGCTCGTCTTCTACGCGATCGGGACGGTCGGCTTTCACAGCGGGAGCGTCGTCTACGACGCGATGCTTCCCGACGTGAGCACGCCCTCGTCGGCCGGACGGATCTCCGGGCTCGGGGTGGCCATCGGCTACTCGGGCTCGGCGCTCGCGCTCGGGCTCGGCATGTACCTGCTGCCGAGGTTCGGGTACGCGGCGGTCTTCCGGTCGCTCGCCATCGCGTTCCTTGTCTTCGCGTTGCCCGCGTTCGTGTGGATCCGCGAGCGGCCGCGTCTCCGTCACGAGGGACGTGCGCCGGGCATCCTGTCGTCGCCAGCCACGATGGTGCGCGCGTGGCGCTCGGCGGCCGGCTACCCGGGCGTCGTACGGTTCCTCGTGGGACGCTTCTTGTACACCGACGCGATCAACACCGTGTTCCTGTTCAACGCGTTGTTCGCCAAGATGGAGATGGGTTTCACCGATGCGCAGACGGATCGGCTGGCGCTCCTGGGTATCGTCTGTGCCGGCCTCGGCGCGGTCATCGCCGGCCGGATCGTGGACAGCGCGGGTCCCAAGCGCGTGCTCATCTTTGCGCTCTACTCGCAGATCGCCGGGCTCGCGGCCGCGGTGACGGCCGGCCTCACGGACTTCCAGGGGGTGGGCTGGCTCGTGGCGGTGGGCGGAGGCGTGGGCATCGGCGCGGCATGGGCGGCCGACCGGGTGCTCATGACGCGTCTGGCGCCCGAGCACCTGATGGGCGAGTTCTTCGGCCTCTACGCCACGGTGGGGCGCTTCGCCACCGTGCTCGGCCCGCTCGTCTGGGCGCTCGTGAGCGACGGGCTCGGCCTGGGGAGGACCGCCGCGCTCGCATCGCTCGGGCTGTTCATCGTGGCCGCGCGCGTCGTGCTCCACAAGGTGCAGGATGTGGGGCCGGTGCCGGTACCCGCCGAAGGATAGGCGTGCGACGAAGTCTGGCATGTGCGGGTAGGAACCGTTGCGTAATGGCGGGTGCGTGAAGGGGGAGTCATGCGCCGGATTCGATCTGGTACGTTCGTGATGGTGCTGGTGGTATCGCTGGGTCTCATGGGAGCCGGTGCGATCGAGCCAGCGGATGCGCCGGCGCTGGTACCGCTCCCCGAGCATGTGACCTTCGTCCACAACGGCGCGCTCGAGCGAGTGCTCGCAGGGGACGACCAGGCCACCGTGCTGGTGGATCCTGCCGCGCTTCCCGCCGAGGACCCGGGCTTCTCCGCGCCGCTCGAAGTGATCGCTCACTGGTGGGCGCCGGACGGCACGCACGTTCTGGTGGGCGTCGAGAGCACGGTCACCGGCGCTCGCCAGCTGTTCATCTGCGATCAGAACGGTGGCAGCCCGGTGGCGGTGGACGCGGCGAGCGGCCTGTTCCTCGAGCGCGGCGGTGTCGCCGGGGAACTGTGGGACAACCCGTTGCCGCTCTGGTCACCGGACGGGCAGTCGATCGCGCTCACGGTCTTCGACGGCGACACCCCCTTCGGTGACATCTACGTGGTCGGCCTCGATGGCACGAGCGAGCTCGTCGGCAGCGGCGTCGAGCCCGCGTGGTCACCGGACTCGGCGCGGATCGCCTACGCGCGCGTCGTGCCCGGGGTCATGAGCCTCGCCGAAGCTCGGCCCTACGTCACGGTAGGCACGCTCGGTGGCGGAACCGTCGATCTAGGGACGGGGCGCTCGCCGGTCTTCTCGCCAGACGGCACCGAGGTGCTGTACCGCACCTGGACCGAGAGCGACGGCGACGCCGGGGACTCCGAGCAGCTTGCGATCGCACCGGCGGCGGGCGGCGCGGAGCGGCGTCTCACGGCCTACGGGCCGATGGACGACATGGGCGGTCCCTCGGCGATCTTCGACCACCGCTTCTCGCCGGATGGCAGCACGGTCTACTACCTCCTCGGCAGACGCAGCGACAGCCGCTACGTGTACGGGGTGGCGGCGGACGGGTCGTCTGCCGCTCCGGTCGGGGTGTCCGGGCTTGCGACGGAGTACACGCTCTCGCTCGACGGGTCGCTGCTGATCTACGCGGGTGGTGGGGTGTACGAGGCGAGCTTTCAGACGCGACAGCAGATCTACGCGCGCAACCTTGCTTCGTGCGCGGAGTGGCAGCTTACGACTGGCGAGATCGCTGACTTCTCCTGCTCGAACCTCAGCGTCTCGCACCAGGATCGCTACGTGGCCTTCGATGCCGCCATCGTGCCTGCCGGTACACTGCCGGGCGAGGCGACCACGCGCGAGGTGTGGGTGGCCACGCTTGACGGCTCGCATGCGTGGCGCTGTGCGACGGACGCCTGGGACGCGGCATCCCAACCGCTGTACGGAACCTCGGTGACGGGGGACACGGGCACGTCGGACGATGTGGCCGGGAACGGCTTCTTCGAGGCCATCGGGGACGCCATCGCATCGTTCTTCGAGTGGCTGGCGGGCCTGTTCGACTAGCGCGGGTGCGCGCCTGCGCTACACTCGTGCGGACCCGCATCCGCACGAGAGGTGCTCGCATGCTCGACCACCCCCTTGCCGACACCGAACTCGCCCGTCGCATCGAGCGCGCGGGCGTCGATGACCTGTGCGCCTGGACCGACGAAGCGCGAGCGAGCGGCGTGTATCCTAACGCCGCGTCGTTCAGGATGGCCGGCGGCGCCGCGGTGTGGTTCTCGCCGGGAAGCGTGCTCAACGGCTCGTTCGGCCTCGGCATGGATCGCCCGATCGAGCAGGAGGAGATCGCAGCGCTCGTCGCGTTCTTCGCCGAGCGCGGAGCGCCGGCCAAAGTGGACGTCTGCCCGCACGCGCACCCATCGCAGCTGCGATGGCTCGCCGAGGCCGGCTTCGTGGCCACCGACTTCGAGACGGTGCTCTGCCAGCCGCTGCCCGCGACGGGGCTCGCGCCGGCGGCTGCAGGCGTTGAGGTGCGCATCGCGCAGTCCGACGAGGAGCGCGCGCTGTGGGCCGAACTCGAAGCACGGGGCTTCACCGAGGACCATCCCACCGACGATGACTACGCGCTCGCCCGCGCGATCTCGCTGCGCGCCTCGGCGATCCCGTTCCTCGGGTTCCTCGACGGCGAGCCCGCCGGCACCGGAATGCTCAATCTCGTCGACAACGTCGCGATGTTCAATGGCGACAGCACGCTGCCGACGGCTCGAGGTCGCGGCGTCCAGAGTGCGATCCTCGCCGAGCGTCTGCGCTACGCAGCTGCGAACGGGTGCGATCTTGCCGTGATCGAGGCGGCCCCCGGCGGGACTTCGCAGCGCAACCAGCTGCGTGCCGGCTTCCGCATCGCATACACGCGCGTCTGTACCGAGCTGCCCTTGAAGCCGTAATACCGCGCGTCCGCCTCGGCTATACTGACGAGCGTCGGCACACCCTCCGAGGAGGTCACACATGTCCGAGCGTCCCACCGTCGCGTTCGTCGGTACCGGCGTCATGGGAGCGGCGATGGCCGGCCACCTGCTCGATGCCGGGTATCCGCTCGTGGTGTTCAACCGGACGTCGGCCAAGGCGCAAGTGCTGGTCGACCGGGGTGCGCGGTCCGCGACGAGCGCGGGCGAGGCCGCCGCGCAGGCGGACATCACGATCACCATGGTCGGCTACCCGTACGACGTCGAGGAGGTCTACTTCGGCGAGGGCGGCATCATCGAACGCGCGCCAGACGGCGCGCTACTGATCGACATGACCACCTCCACGCCCACCCTTGCGGCGCGGATCGCCGAAGTTGCGGCTGCACGCGGACTGTCGGCGCTCGACGCGCCTGTCTCAGGCGGCGATGTGGGTGCGCGCAACGCGACGCTCACGATCATGGCCGGCGGGTCCGAGGCGGCTTTCGGTCGCGCGCTCCCGCTCTTCGAGGTCATGGGTAAGACGTACTCACACATGGGAGCCGCGGGAGCGGGCCAGCACACGAAGATGGCGAACCAGATCGGGATCGCGGGCACCATGCTCGGCCTCATCGAGGCGCTCGAGTACGCCAAGGCCGCAGGTCTGGACCTCGAGCGCACGCACGCGGCGCTCTCGGGCGGCGGTGCGAATTCATGGTCCTGGGGTGCGTACGGTCCCCGCATCCTGTCGGGCGATTTCGAGCCAGGCTTCTTCGTGAAGCACTTCGTGAAGGATCTGCGCATCGCCATCGATGAGAGCCGCGCGCTCGGCCTGGCGCTGCCCGGACTCGAACTGGCCGAGCGGCTCTACTCGCGGCTGCAGGATGCGGACGGCGCCGAACTCGGCACGCAGGCGTTGTGGCTGTTGTACGAACGGGGAGAACAGGAGTAGCAGCGGCGGGGGCGCCGTCGTCACGGCCGTGTCAGGGGTTGCGAGCGCGGGTCAGCCGAAGGAGGAGCACATGAGCGACAGCGTAGGTGCGGGTGTAGCGACGAGGCTCGGCGAGTTCGTGAGCGCACACGCACAGACCGATACCGGCGGGACGTGGCAGCTCGAGAGCAAGAAGATGCTCGAGATCCAGCTCGGCGGCAACACGGTGTACACGAAGCTCGGGGCGATGGTCGCGTACTACGGCAACCTCACCTTCGACCGGGCCGGAGCGGGAAGCGCAGGCAAGTTCCTCAAGACGATGGCGACCGGCGAACGCGCCGCCACCACCAAGGTCACCGGCTCGGGCATCCTGTACTGCGCCGACCAGGGCAAGGAGATCTCGATCCTGTACCTGGACAACGAGTCGATCTTCGTGAACGGCAGCGACTGCCTCGCGTACTCGGAGTCGCTCGCCTGGGACATCGTCTTCACCGGTGGAGCGAGCATGATGGCAGGCGGCCTGTTCAGCCTGAAGCTCACCGGCACGGGCTACGTGGCGATCACGACCAACGGCAAGCCGCTCGTGCTCGGCGTGGCGCCGAACTCCCCGCTGTTCACCGATCCAAATGCCACGGTCGCGTGGTCGGACGGGCTGCAGACGTCGGTCAAGGCCGACGTGAACCTGAAGACGCTCATCGGCCGTGCCAGCGGCGAGACGTTCCAGATGCGCTTCGACGGACAGGGTTTCGTGGTCGTGCAACCGTACGAGGAGATCGTCGTCGCCAGCGGCGGCGGCTCGTAAGGCAATGCTCGGGCACGACACCGGTGGTGTACCGTCGGTGTCGTGCCACGCGACGAGGGGGGGATCCGATGATTGAGGTCTTTGTGGTGATCATGCTCGGTCAGCGGCTCGGCAAGAAGGCCGCGAGCAGGGGGCTCAACAAGAACTACGGCTGGCTGATCGTGCCCTTCTGGCTTCTGCCGGAGTTCATCGGGGCATTCATCGCCGGCCTTGCCGGCGCCGACACGCTGGTCGTCTACGTCGCCGCCCTGGCGGCTGCCGCGGTCGGTGCGGTGCTTGCATTCGTGGTGGTCGGCCGGATGGGACCGGGCGTGCCGCTCGCGTCCGCCGTGCCCCAAATGCCGTACGCCGGGCAGGCGTACCCGCCTCCCGCTCCGCCCGCGGCTGCCGCGCTCGCCCCTCAGGCCGGCTTCTGCTCCGAATGCGGCGAAAGTGTGTGGCTCACGCCGAACGGGAGCTGCACCCGGGGCCACGGGCCCGAGTGCATCTCGGGTCAGTACACGCCGTCGACGTAGGGGCCGCTGTGGAGACTCCGGGTGGTGCGCCCGCCGAAGGACGCCGGGTGACGATCGAGATCGTCGAGATCCAAGGCACGGGCGCGTGCTCGATCGGCCACGAGGTCGGCGACCGGTGGGCGGTCGATTCCGCGCTCGTGCCCGCAGGCATCTGCGGTTGGGCGTACGCGGCGATGCTGCCGTTCCTCCAGCCGCTGCGCTTCGGCGGGAGCTTCCCCTGGGAGGCCGAGGGTGAGGCGCTGGTGTGCTGCCCGGATCCGGCGAACCCTGTCGTGTTCAGACTGCGGGCTTCCGAGTAGCGCCGACACGGGGTGCTCCACGCTTGCTGTCCTCGGCGCACAACCCGCAATGCGCCGGCCCCGGCGAGGGTAGACCACGCTCGCTGTCCTCGGCGCGCTGGCTTCGCCATTGTGCGCGCCTGCGGAGGCTTCGCTTAGGTCTCCCTCGCCGGTCCCGATCCTCTACTTCACGTCAACAACAACAGCCAGCTCCTTCTCGTCCACGAAGTACGGGCGGTCGGGGCTGCCGGCGGGGTCGTCCATGTCGAAGTCGAACTCGTCGGCCGCACCCTTGTCGGCGTGAACGGCCACGATGAGCGTCTCGGTCGTGACGTCTTCGAGCGCGACCGCCACGTCAAGCGATTCGCCCTCGGAGACGTGCTGCAGGCCGACGCGCATCCCCGGCGCGCCATCGTCGTCCAGGTGCACGACGATCCAGGCGTCGCCGGGGGCAAGCACGCGGTCGACCACGAGTGCATCGGCGGTCGCGCTGCCCGCTATCTCGAGCTGGGCATCGTCGGCTGCGGCAACATAGCCCCAGACGCCGTCGGTGGGATGCGAGGCCTCGATGTCGGTGGTGCAGCCCGCGAGTGCAAGCGCGCCGAGCGCGAGCGCCACCACCAACAGGCGCGTGAGTGGACGGTTCATCGTGAGGCTCCTTTCGCGAGGCTCGGACGGAACCGGCGGAGCAGGAGCGAGCTCGTCACGACGCTGACGCTCGAGAGCGCCATCGCCGCACCGGCAAGCTCCGGCTTGAGCAGCCCGAGGGCTGCCACCGGGATGCCGAGCGAGTTGTAGCCAAGCGCCCAGAAGAAGTTCTGGCGGATCTTGTGGATGGTGGCGCGGGAGAGCTCGATCGCCGTCACAACGTCGCGCAGATCGTTTTTGATGAGCACGATGCCGCCGGTCTCCATGGCGATGTCGGTGCCGGCACCCATGGCGATGCCCACGTCGGCCTGCGCCAGCGCAGGTGTGTCGTTGATGCCATCGCCCACCATGGCAACCGTGAGTCCGCGCTCCTGAAGCCGCGAAACTTCCTCGGCCTTGTGTTCGGGCAGCACCTCGGCAAGCACGTGGTCGGCGGGGATGCCGGCCTGCACCGCGATCGCTTCGGCGGTCGTGCGGTTGTCGCCGGTGATCATGAAGACCTCGACGCCCATCTGTGCGAGGCGCGCCACGGCCTCCTTCGAGTTGTCCTTGAGCGTATCGGCCACGGCGATGATGCCGGCCAGCTTCGCCTTGTTGACGCCGATGAGCATGACGGTCTTGCCCTCAGACTCGAGCGCGGCGATGCGCGACTCGTGTGCCGAGATGTCGATGCCCTCGCGCTCCATCAGGCGGCGATTGCCGAACGCGACCCACGTTCCGTCCACGCGGCCCTCGACTCCGTGGCCCGGAACAGCGGCGAAGCCATCCACGGGCGGCAGGTGCAGCGCCTTGTCCTTCGCGTGGGCGACGATCGCCTCGGCGAGCGGATGTTCGCTGCCGCGCTCGAGCGCCGCGGCGAGCATGAAGATGCGCTCCACGTCGTGTCCCTCGGCAAGCTCGATGTCGGTCACCACGGGCTTGCCGTGCGTGAGCGTGCCGGTCTTGTCGAAGACGATCGCGTCGATCTTGTAAGCGGTCTCGAGCGCCTCGCCGCTTTTGATGAGGATGCCGTTCTCGGCGCCCTTGCCGGTGCCGACCATGATGGCCGTCGGCGTGGCGAGGCCGAGCGCGCAGGGGCACGCGATCACGACGACCGCGGTGCCGGCGAGCAGCGCCTTGATGAACGGCGTGACGTTCGCGTAGAAGGATGCATCCACGAAGTTCGGCACCACGAGCAGCCACACGAGGAAGGTCAGGACCGCAAGGCCCACGACAACCGGCACAAACACGGCGCTGATGCGATCGGCGAAGCGCTGCACGGGCGCCTTCGAGCCCTGCGCCTCCTCAACGAGCTTCACGATCTGGGCGAGGGCGGTCTCCGCGCCCACCTTGGTGGCACGGAAGCGGAAGGTGCCGAGCTTGTTGAGCGTCGCGCCGATGACGGTGTCGCCTTCGCGCTTCTCCACGGGAATCGATTCGCCGGTGAGCATGGACTCGTCCACCGCCGAGGAGCCGTCGGTCACGGTGCCGTCGACCGGCACCTTCTCGCCGGGACGGACCACCACGATGTCGCCCACGAGCACGCTTTCGACCGGGACGTCCACTTCGGCGCCCTCGCGCACCACGCGCGCGGTCTTGGCCGCAAGGCCCATGAGCTTCTTGATCGCGTCGCTCGTCTTGCCCTTCGCGCCTGCCTCGAGGAGCTTGCCGAGGATGACGAAGGTGAGCAGGAGCGCGCTCGTTTCGTAGAAGACGGGCTCGCCCAGCAGCGCGGGTACGAAGGTCGCGGCGAGCGAGTAGAAGTATGCCGACGAGGTGCCGATGGCCACCAGCGTGTCCATGTTCCCGGTGCGACGCTTGAGCGCATGCCAGAAGCCCTTGTAGAACTGGGCGCCGGCGATGATCTGCACGGGTGTGGCGAGCGCGAAGCTGAGGTACTTGAAGACCATCATCGGGTCCCACGCGCCGCCGAACGTCTCGGCAAGCCACATGGCGACAGCGAGTGGCACGGCCTCCATGACCGACGGAATCATGAGCAGCAGCAGCGGTAACGAGAGTGCGAGCGAGAAGACGAACAGCCGCTTCTGCCCGCGGATATGCTGCTGCTGTGCCTCACGCTGCGCGTCGCCGCCCTCGCCGGGAGCAGCGTCCTCGTCGCGGGGGACCGCATCGTAGCCCGCGTTGCGGATAGCGTGCACGATCTCGTCCACGCCAAGCCAGTGCGGATCGTAGGTGACCGAGGCGGTCTCAGCTGCGAGGTTCACGACCGCGCTGCCGATGCCGGTGGTGCGCTGCAGCGTGCGCTCGATGACCGCCTGGCACGAAGAGCACGTCATGCCGATGATGCCGAGGGTGACCGATGCGCTCGCCGACGCCGCGCTCGCCGCCATGATGGCGGGATCGGGTGCGGGCGGAACGGTCGGGCACGTGCCGGTATCGCACGCGTCGGATGCGGGCGCGGGGGCGGGCTCGGCTGTGGCCGGCAGCTCGACGGCGGGCGTCGCCGCGCTCCACTCGATAGGCTCGAGCGTCACTGCGCTGCCGTGTGGCGCGAAGCCCGCTGCGGCGATGGCGTTCGCGATCGCCTCGGTGTCGGGCCGGGTCTCGGCCTCGATGACGGCAAAGCCGTCCTGCGCATCGGCGTGCAGCACCGTGACGCCTTCGATATTCGAGAGGTTCGCGGTAACGAGCCGCTCGCAGGCGTGGCAGTGCATGCCGTCGATCGCGATCTTGTACGTGTGGGTCAATGTCGTCTGCATGATCGTCACTACTCCACAATGATGGTGCCGAAGACCATGCTCATGCCGCACGAGAACTCATGCGTGCCCGGCGTGAGCAGTTCGGCGTCGATTAGAATCGTTGCGTCGCCGCCCGTGAGGTCGGCGTAGAAGTCCAGGTCCTCGCTCATCACTTCGGCGAGGCATCCGGATGCAGCCGTGAAGGTGATCTCAGCGGGGATACCGGCTGCAAGCGTGATGATGTTCGGGTCGTAGTAGCCCTTCGATGTGTCCACCGTGATGCGCTGGACGTTGTCCTCAAGGGCGGCCGTTCCCTCGATCGGGCTGCTCGCCGCGGCTCCGCCGCAGCAGGCGCACGCCGGGGAAGCCGGGTCCGCGTCTGGGGCGGCCGCAAGGGCGTTGTCGCCGGTCGTCGCTCTGTCGCCTGCCTCGGCGAACACGAGCCGTCCGGACATCATCCCCATGCCGCAGGTGAGCGTGTAGCTGCCCGCAGGCGCTGCCGGCAGCTCGACGGTGGTCGTGCCGTTGGCCGTGAGGTCGGCGAGCACGCCGAGCTGCGGCACGGCGAGCTGGTCGGAGCAGGGGTTCGACTCGCGGCGCTCGACGATGAGCCGCACCGGGGTGTCGGCGGGCAGTTCGAGCGTCGAGGGCACGAACCGGGTGTTCTCGATGACCACCGGAGCTTCGGCGTACCCGTCGGCGGCAAGCGTGTATCCGCCGACGGCGGTCTCGGCGCCGAAGGCGGCGTCGCGGGCGGCCTGCAGGGTCACCGGCGAGCCGAGCAGCACCGCGCCGCGGTTGAGGTACGTCACGCCGAAGACGAGCACCACGATCGCGAGCGCCACCATCACGCGCTCCTTGAAGCGCTTGGGGATGAGGCTCGAGGCGGTACCGAAGCCGAGCATGAGCGGCGCTGTCCCGAGGCCGAACGCGAACATGGCGAGCGCGCCGTTCACCGCGCTTCCGCTCGCGGCGGCGTTGAGCTGTGCAGCCATCAGCGGCGCGCACGGCATCAGGCCGGTGAGCAGGCCGAACGTGACGGGAGTGGCGAGCGACGGGCGCTCGGCCTCGGCGTCTGAGACGGCCTTGCGGCGAACGGCGGTGAACGCCCGCAGGAGGAACTTCGGCGGACGCGGGGTGAGCTTGTTCGCCCACGGCACGTGGCCGGTCATGCCGAGCGCGAGAACGATCATGAACAGCCCGGCGGCGACCATCACGTACGGCCGAATGGCGTCGAGGTCGAATGCGGAGCCGATCGTGCCGAGCAACAGGCCCACGGCCATGTAGCTCGCGATCTTGGCGCCCTGGTAGGCGAGGTTCGGGGTGATGCGCTGGGCGATGGTGCCGTCCTCGGTGCCCTTGAGGGCGTAGGTGACGACCATCGGTCCGCACATCGATACGCAGTGGAGGCTCGTGATGAGCCCGAGTGCGAGCATAGGGAAGAACAGGTCCATCGGTGACACTCCTCGTGAGTCGGGGAACACGACTGGCGCAGCGGGCGGGTTGCCCGTGCGCTTCAAGCGAGGAGTGACGTCTAGACCGTGAGGCGGACCCCGAGCGGGTCGAGCGGCGGTGGCGAGGCCGTGACCTCGGGCGCTGCGAACGCCGGCAGGACGATCGTGGGTGCAGGGACGACCTCCGAGGCGGCGAGCGCCACCGGAGCATCGATCTCGTGGGCAGCGACGCGGATCGCGTCGTCGTGCGTGTGCTTCATGACGACGTCGGAGTCGGGGCACTCATCGCAGGCGGGCTTGAAGTCGGAGCAGGTGCCTGCCGAGAGGTCGTCGCAGTCGGGCATCGTGCACAGCGGCGTGGCTATGCCGAGGAGCGCGACGGCCACCAGCGCCATCGCGAGCACCTTCATGATGTCGAGCCTGCGGGTCATGCTGCGCCGCCCCTTCGGGACTTCGTGCGTGCTAAGGGAGAGCAGCAACGCATGTGCCATCTTGGGGCGAACGTCCCACAAGCCGAGCGCCGTTCTACTCGCCGTACCCTGCCCACAACGGCGTCGAAAGGTAGCGTTCGCCGGTTGACGGCGCCACCGTCACGATCGTGGCGCCCGCGAGCTCCGGGCGTGCCGCGAGTCTGAGCGCTGCCACCACGTTCGCGCCCGAGGAGATGCCCACGAGCAGGCCCTCTTCGGCGGCGAGTCGCCGGGCCATGGCGATGGACTCGTCGCCGGTGACGTGCTGCACCTCCGCGAGCAGGCCGAGGTCGAGCACGGAGGGTACGAAGTTGGCGCCGATGCCCTGGATGGCGTGGCCCGCCGGCGTGAGCGGCTCGCCTGCGAGCGTCTGCGCGATGATGGGCGATTCGGCGGGCTCGACCGCCACTACAAGCGCGTCCGGGCGATGCTCCCGCAGGTAGCGGCCAACGCCGGTGATCGTGCCGCCGGTGCCGACGCCTGCGACGAACGCGCCGAGCCGGGCCTCGCCGAGCGCGGTATCGATCTCCGGGCCGGTCGTGGCGTAGTGGCTGGCGGGGTTCGCGGGGTTGTCGAACTGCCGGGTAAGGAAGCCGCCCTCGGTCTCCGCGGCGATGCGCTCGGCGGCCGCCACCGCACCGGTCATACCGTCGGCGCGTGGCGTGAGCACGAGCTCGGCTCCGTAGGCCGCGGCGAGCGCGCGCCGCTCGATCGACATGCTTTCGGGCATCGCGAGGATCACCCGGTAGCCGCGGGCGGCCCCGATCATCGCCAGCGCGATGCCGGTGTTGCCCGAGGTGGGCTCCACGATCGTCGAGCTTCCGGGCGTGATAAGCCCGCGCGACTCGGCGTCGTCGAGCATTCCGCGGGCGATGCGGTCCTTGACCGAGCCGCCCGGGTTGCGCGACTCGAGCTTCACGGCAACACGCGCACCGAGCCCTGCCGACACGCGGTTGAGCAGCACGAGCGGGGTCGAGCCGATGGTCGCGTCCACGCGGGGATGCACGCCAGGCATGCGAGTCTCCTTCGGTCTATCCGGCCGGCACGATGCCGCCGCCGACAACCCGGTCACCAGCGTACAGCACCACCGACTGCCCGGGTGCGAGCGGCTCGCCGAGTGTCTGGAACTCGATCTCGACGCCGCCGGGTACCGGCGCCGCCACTGCGGGCAGCGGCTGCGAACGATAGCGGATTTGAGCGAGCACGGCTCCCGGGGTGGCCCCGGTCTCCCAGATGGCGTCGGCGAGCACGAGCCGGGTGGAACGCGTCGCGCGCTCAGGTGCCACGATCAGCGCGTTGCGCCGCGCGTCGATGCGCACCACACGGTACGGACCCTCCGGCCCGCCCACGCCGAGTCCCTTGCGCTGGCCTACGGTGTAGCGCGCCATGCCGCGGTGCGTGCCGAGCGTCGTGCCATCGGCCGTCTCGATCGGTCCCGGCTCGAGCGCTTCGGGGTGTGCGGCCGCCACGAGCGCCACGCGGTCGCGCGTGAAGCACACCTCCTGGCTCTCGCGCCGCTCGGCCGTGGGTAGTCCGCGCTCCCCGGCCATCGCACGCACCTCGACTTTGGTGAGCTCGCCGAGAGGGAACTCAAGCATCTCGAACGTGAAGGAAGGCACCCGGTACAGGAAATACGACTGGTCTTTCGTGCGGTCGGCCGCCCGCTCGAGCCACGTTCGGCCGCCGTCTCGCACGAGGCGCGCGTAATGGCCGGTCGCGAGCGTCTCCGCGCCGAGCGCGCGCACGCGTTCCGCCAGCGCGCCGAACTTGATCCGCTCGTTGCAGCGGATGCACGGGTTGGGCGTGAGCCCCGCCGCATAGGCGCCCGCGAAGGGTTCGACGACCTCGGCGCGGAAGGCGTCCGCCAGATCGATCACGACGTGCGGTATGCCGAGCACCTCGCATACGCGACTCGCGAGCGCGACCTCGTCTCCGCCCGTGCCGAGCGCGTGCAGGCCGAGGTCCATCGTGACGCCTACCACGTCGCGGCCTGCTTCGACGAGCAGCGCCGCCGCCACCGACGAGTCCACGCCTCCGCTGAGCGCTACAGCCACATCAGGCATCGGTCTCACGCGCTAGTGCGCGTGCTCCTCGTCGTCCTCGTCAGCGTGCGGGTCGAAGTCGGGGTCCGCGCTCTTGATCGGCCCGGAGATGGGCTCACGCCCGTGCTTCACGAGGTAGTCGTCCACCGCGACCTTCAAGCCGTCGGTGGCGAGCACCGAGCAGTGCATCTTTGCGGGCGGCAGGCCGCCGAGTTCCTCGGCCACCTGGTTCTTGGTGATCGCAACGGCCTCCTCGAGCCTCATGCCCTTGGCCATCTCGGTCACGATCGATGAGGTGGCGATCGCCGCGCCGCAGCCGAGCGTCTGGAACTTGATGTCATCGATGCGATCATCGTCCACCTTGATGGTGATCTTCATGACGTCGCCGCACACGGGGTTGCCCACCTCGCCGACGCCGTCCGCGTCCGCGATCACGCCCACGTTGCGCGGATTGCCGAAGTGCTCCATCACCTTGTCGCTGTAGATCATCTGCGTGCTCCTATTCCTTGACGCCGAGGAGTCCGGCGACCGTCTTCTCGTAGAGCGGGTTCATCGAGCGCAGCCGTTCGACCACGGGAACGAGCTTCTCCACCAGGTAATCCACGTCGGCCTCGGTGGTGAACCTGCCGAGGCTCACGCGCAGCGAGCCGTGCGCGAACTCCACAGGACAACCGATCGAAAGCAGCACGTGGCTCGGCTTGAGTGAGCCGGAACTGCAGGCCGAGCCGGTGGAGACGGCGATGCCGGCCGCATCGAGGTGGAGCAGCATGGCCTCGCCCTCCACGCCCGGGATCACGAAGTTCGCGATGTGGGGGAGGCGCGTGGCCGCATCGGCGGCGTTCAGGCGCGCGTGCTCGATGCTGCCGAGTAGCCTATCGGCCAGTCGGTCGCGGAGCGCCGTGAGTCGCGGTATCTCGGTGGCCCGCTCGGCGTCCATGAGTTCGAGCGCAGTCGCGAAGCCCACGTTGCCGGCCACGTTCTGCGTGCCGCTGCGGCGCTTGTTCTCCTGGCCGCCACCCAACAGCATCGGCGCGACCCGCACGCCCTTCTTCACGTACAAGGCACCGGTTCCCTTGGCGCCGTAGATCTTGTGGCCCGAGAACGACGCGGCGTCGATGCCGAGTTCGGCCACGTTGAAGTCGATCTTGCCGAGGGTCTGCGCCGCATCCGTGTGGAAGAGCGCTCCGCGAGCGTGCGCGGCGCCTGCCAGCTCGGCTATCGGCTGCACCGTGCCGATCTCGTTGTTGCCGTGCATCACCGAGACGAGGATGGTGTCGTCGCGTAGTGCGGCCTCGAGGTCCCCGGGGTGGATGATGCCGTCGGTCCGCGGCTTGAGCTCGGTCACGTCGAAGCCATGCTTGCCGAGCCACCAGGCGGGCTCGAGAACGGCGTGGTGCTCGAACTCCGAGACGACGATGTGGCCCTTCGTCCGCCCGCCTGCGGTGGCCAGGCCGATGAGCGCGGTGTTGTCGGACTCCGTGCCCCCCGAGGTGAAGATCACTTCATCAGGCTTCGCGGCGCCGAGCGAGGCGGCCACCCGCTCGCGCGCCTCCTCGAGTGCCCGGGCCGCGTCT
This sequence comes from Coriobacteriia bacterium, assembly GCA_030652115.1. Taxonomy (NCBI): domain Bacteria; kingdom Bacillati; phylum Actinomycetota; class Coriobacteriia; species Coriobacteriia bacterium. The sequence goes on from JAUSBK010000011.1 coordinate 105,359, forward strand.
CGTCCGAGCGCGTAGAGGCTGTTGGCGTTGCCGTAGCGCTCGGTGAAGAACGGGAGCATCGCGTCCACTACCCGCCGGTCGGTCGGGGTGGTTGCTGCGTAGTCGAGGTACACCGTCCGGTCCATCTAGTCATTCCTCCGTGTCGTGCACGTCAGGGGTGCCCGGTCGAGCCGGGCCTGTTCGTCGGCGAGGCGAGCCAGCGTTAACGCCGAGAGCGCGTCGCGGACCGCACCGGAGACATCGCTCCACACGCTCGCGGCTGCGCAGTCCTCCTCGCGTCCGCACGCACCCGGCGCGCACACCGACGGTGCGATCGGGCCTTCGAGGGCTTCCACGATCTCGAGTGCGGTGATGTCGCCGGCGTCGCGGGTGAGCGCGAACCCGCCCCGCGGCCCGCGGGTGGCGCGCACGAGGCCGGCACGCCGCAGGTCGGCGAGCAGTTGTTCGAGGAACGCGGCAGGGATGCCCCGGCTCTCGGCGAGCTCGCGCGTGGCCAGCGGCCGTGAGTCACCGGCGGCTGCGAGGTCGATCAGCGCGAGCAGGCCGTATTCGCTTCGTGCCGAAAGGCGCATCGTTCACTCACCCACAAAGTTGACCGAAATAGTCGGGTACTAGCGGGACGATACGCCTCGGCCACGGCTCCGTCAAGGGTGTCGAAGGCTCCTGGTATCCTAGGGACACGCGCTTGCCGAAGGAGGAAGCATGGGACACCCAGGAGCTCCGAAACCTCCGTCAGGCATGCTCACCGACCTGTATCAGCTCACGATGGCCTATGCGTACTGGAAGACGGGAATCACCGGCACCGAGGCGTGCTTCCACTTGAGTTTCCGAGGCAACCCCTTCGATGGCGGCTACGCGATCGCCTGCGGTCTGGCGCCCGCGATCGAGTACCTGCAGAACCTGGGTTTCACCGACGATGACACCGCCTATCTCGCAACGCTCACCGGCCGGGGCGGCACGCCGCTGTTCTCGGCCGAGTTCCTCGAGTGGCTTCGCGGCTTCCGCTTCACCTGCAGCGTGCTCGGCGTGCCCGAGGGCGCCGTCGTCTTCCCGCACGAGCCGCTGCTCCGGGTGACGGGACCCATCGCCGAGTGTCAGCTCGTCGAGACGGCGCTGCTCAACACCATCAACTTCCAGACGCTGGTGGCCACCAAAGCGGCACGGGTGTGTCGTGCGGCCGAGGGCGACCCGGTGATCGAGTTCGGCCTCAGGCGCGCGCAGGGCCCGGACGGCGCGCTCTCGGCAAGCCGTGCTTCGTACGTCGGCGGCTGCACGGCCACCTCCGACGTGCTCGCGGGCGCCGTCTACGGCATCCCGGTGGGTGGCACGCACGCGCACAGCCTCGTGATGGTCTTCGACACCGAGCTGGAGGCGTTTCTCGCGTACGCCGAGGCGATGCCCAACAACGCGGTCCTCCTCGTGGACACGTACGACACGATCGAGGGCGTCGAACATGCGATCGAAGCGGGGCGGCGCCTGCGCGAGCTGGGGAGCGACCTCATCGGCATCCGCATCGACTCGGGCGATCTCGCGTGGCTCTCGCAGCGCGCACGGCAACTCCTCGATGAGGCCGGATTCGGCGACGCGAAGGTCTACGCCAGCAACGAGCTGGACGAACACACCATCGTGAGCCTGAAGAAGCAGGGTGCGGCGATCGACGTCTGGGGCGTAGGCACCAAGATGGTGACCGCCTACGACCAGCCCGCGCTCGGCGGCGTGTACAAGCTCTCAGCCGTACGCGAGCCGGGCGGGGAGTGGGAGCCGCGGGTCAAGGTCTCCGAGCAGGCCGCCAAGGTGACCACGCCAGGGCTGCTGCAGGTGCGGCGCTACACCGACGCGTCCGGTCGGCTTGCGGGTGACATGATCTACGACGAGCTCGTGCCGCCCGCGGAGCCGTGCTCGATGGTCGATCCTGCGGATCCGACGCGCCGCACGTCGTACTGCGGCAGCGATACGGCGGAGGAACTGCTGGTGCCGGTCTTCGAGCGCGGGCGGCTCGTCTACGATGTGCCGTCGCTCCCGGAGAGCCGATCCCGGACGCTCGAGCAGATGGGGCGTCTCGACGCGACCCATCTGAGGCTGCTCAATCCGCACGTCTACAAGGTAGGTATCGAACTCGGCCTGCACGAGCGGAAGATGAGGCTCATCATGGCCGCCAGGGGCATAGACTCGCCGTAAGGAGGCAACCGTGCGCGCGCTTCTGCTTGTGGACATCCAGAACGACTTCGTGCCCGGAGGCGCGCTGGCCGTGCCCGACGGGGACGCGGTGGTCGCCGTCGCCAATGCGCTCGCACCGCGCTTCAGTCTGGTGGTGGCCTCGCAGGACTGGCACCCGGCCGATCACGGCAGTTTCGCCTCGGCGCATGCGGGCGCCGCGCCCGGTGACGTGGTGGACCTCGGCGGCATCGCACAGGTGCTCTGGCCGGATCACTGCGTGCAGAACTCGCCCGGCGCGTCGTTTCACTCGGACCTGAACGTGGCGGTCATCGATCACGTGGTGCGCAAGGGCACGGACCCGGGCATCGACAGCTACAGCACGTTCTTCGACAACGGGCATCGCAAGGACACCGGGCTCGCCACCTTCCTCGAGCAGCGCTGCGCCGAGGAGCTCGTGGTGCTCGGTCTGGCCACGGACTACTGCGTGAAGTACACGGTGCTCGACGCGATCGGTTTGGGCTTTGGTGTGACGGTGATCGCCGATGGCTGTCGTGCGGTGGATCTGGCGCCGGATGACGGCAAGCAGGCGCTCAAGGAGATGCGCTCGGCAGGGGCACGCATCATCGCCTCTACCGAGCTGACGTAGGAGAAGGGACACGGCATGAAGGTGGTCGCATTCTCGGGAAGCGCACGCAAGGGCGGCAACACGGCCGTCATGCTGCAGCGCGTGCTCGACGTGCTTGAGGCCGAAGGCATCGAGACCGAGCTCGTCGAGCTGGCCGGCAAGAAGGCCCAGGGCTGCACGGTGTGTCTCAAGTGCCGGGAGCTCAAGGACCGGCAGTGCCACGGGCGCAACGATGCCATCAACGAGTGCATCGCCAAGGCCGACGAAGCGGACGGCATCATCATCGGGTCGCCGGTCTACTTCGCGGACGTCTCCTCGGAGGCCAAGGCGCTCATCGACCGGCTCGGCTACGTGGCTGGCGCGAATCCGGGCATGCTGGAGCGCAAGGTGGGGGCGGCTGTCGTGGCCGAGCGCCGGGCGGGTGCGGTGCACGCGTTCGACTCGATCATGCACCTCTTCATGATCCGGCAGATGATCGTGCCGGGCTCCACCTACTGGAACCTCGGCATCGGCGGAGCACCGGGTGCGGTCGCCGAGGACGAAGAGGGCATGGGTACGATGGACAACCTCGGGCGCAACATGGCCTGGCTGCTGAAGCTGACGGCCGAGGCGCGTTAGCGCCCCGCCCGTCGGCGTCGCGTGCCTCGGGTCACGGGAGACGGTCGTGGCCCGTGCTCGGCAGAGCCGTCTGTCGGTTCGTGCTCAAATGCGCAGGTCAGAAGCCCGATATTCCGAGAGTAGGCAATGAACTGATTCGACCTCGGAGGTCTTCGATGAAGCGCACGCTGACGTTGGTCCTGATACTCGCGCTCACACTCTCGCTTGCCTTTCCGGCTGTGGCGCTCGCTAAGAAGGGCGGCGTCCCCGCCAACGGCAAGTCGGTCGGCAACGCCCCCGTTTCGGTTTCCGAAGACGGCGAGTCTCCCGAAGATCCAGCGGACGTGCCCGAGACCGGTAAGGACAAGGCGAAGGACAAGAGCAAGGGCGGCGCCGTCGAGCCGGGCGATGGTGGTCCCGACAAGGACCGCGACCAGGACGGCAGCGACGAGGCGTCGGGCACCGCATCGCCCAAGCGCACGGGTGTCGAGAACGCACTCTCCAGGCTGCAGCGGAATCTCGAGCGCATGCAGACCCAGCTCGAGTCCGGCAAGCGTACGGGCCTTCCCGAGGGCCTGCAGTCCGCGATCGCGAAGTTCATGTCGTGGCTCGGAGTCGATCCCGCCGCAGAAGCCGAGAACACAGATGAGGGCTCAGATGAGACCAGCGGGACGGTAGAGCCGGAGCCGGTTGACGACGCAGACGATGAAGCTGCCGGCGCCGATACGACGCAGGAACCACCTGCCGACGAGTAGCCTCGACGGAGCAGGTGGCCCCCGAGGACCGGGACCCGTACAGGGTTCCGGTCCTCGGGTGTTCTAGGACTTGATGCCTGCCTCGGCCGCAGTCCTCCGCGTCCGGGGGTGGATCCTGCCCACGAGCCACGTGAGGGGCGGTCCTATGACTGCCGCGGCGCCGAGCGCGGTGAGTTGGATGAGGTCGAGGTCGTACTTGAAGGCGGCCTGCATGTTGGGGAGTATCCATGTGACCTGCGCGCCCCACTGCCACAGGAAGTACGCCACCTGCACCACGAGCGCGGCCTGGGCCATGAGCACCGTGGCGCTTCCGAGCGCGAGCCATTCGACCGCGTAGCCCGACTGTGGCCCCCTCGGCTCCTTGCGGAGCGCCGCGTACACGAGCGCCGCCACCAGACATGCGGCCACGCCGGCAAGGACGGTCTCGAGCATCCGCTGGTTGAAGAACGCATCTAGCATGGTCTCCTCATTGAACGCCGAGAGCGACCACGTGAGGCGGTGCGCGCCGAAGAACAGTGCGTTGTAGACCGCTGCGTAGACCGCGGTTCCGACGAGCGCGGCCACAAGCGCCCGCCACGAGGCGATCCCGATGACCGCAGCGGCCACGAGGACAGCCACGATGGCGCCGATGAGCAGCGCCTTGCGGCTATCCCTCTCCTTGGCGAGGCGCTCGGCATCGGCATCGGCGCGCATGCTCGCAAGGTCCGCGGGCGAGCCGATCGACTCGATGCCGCGGACGCCCTCGTCGCCCAGGACTCTGCGGACGTACGCGAGCGTGATGCCCGCCGAGCGCACGAACTCGGCGTTGCGGGCGGCGCCGTTCTGGTCGGTGAGCACCGCATCGATGGCGGTCCCCGTCCCCTGAAGCGGGGCCTGCATGCCGGCGATCACCGCGACGGTCGGGGCGATGTCCTCGAGGTTCGCCTCGGTCTCGATCTGTGCAACGCCCGGGCCGGCCAGTGCGGCGAATGTGCGGGTGACCGGCTCCTCCCAGCCACCGTGGCCGCCGACGTCGATGTGACCGTGATCGGGGAGGACCACGAAGGTGGTCGCCCCGTCGTCGAGCCCCTCGATCAGGCGCGCGAGGTCGACATCCACCTTCGCGACGACGTCGGCGTACTCGGCCGAGGAACCGCCGTAGTTGTGACCGGCGTTATCCACATCGGGCAGCAAGACGAAGATGAAGTCCGCGCCGCCCACCTCGGCGTCCAGTGCGAGCGCGTTGTCCACGACCTTGTCGCTTGAGTAGGCGTCGTTGTCCCACTCGATGAGCGATGTGGCCGTTGCAACCTCCGAGGCGCTGTACATCTCGTCGAGGTCCACCGGACCCGAGATCACCACTGAGCGGCCGGAGCCGACCGCGACATCGAAGAGCGTCTCGACTTCGACCGGGCCCTCGTACCAGTTGGTCGTGACGCCGCTGATCTGCTGCGGAGCACCGGTGAGGATCGTGGTCCAGGTGGGGTAGGAGAGGCTCGGCTGTGGCACGGTGAGGTGGACGTCGGCTCCGCGCGCGCGGAGCCCCGAGATCGATGCCATAGTGCGTGACGCGTCATCGCGCAGGCCATCGATCAGCACGAGCACGACCCGTCGGGGTTGTGCATCGGGGATCGGGTCGGCGAGGTCCGGCCGGGGGCCGGAGAAGTCGATGCCGCTCTGCGTGGTGTACGGGCTCTCGTACGACACCACCTGGTCCCATGAGTACGACGCGAGGTTGTATGCGCCGTACGCCAGGCCGAGTGATACCGCGAGCGCCATGAACGGCAGGAGCCAGCCGAGGATGGAGCGGCGTTTCGTGCGAAGGTTCGCGGTGCGTCTGCCCATCGTGCCCTCCGTTGCATGTGGCGGTGTGCGACTCAGTCTACGCAACTTCCCGTGCCGGGCACCACCGGTCGGCCGTAGCCCGCGCTTAACGCTGCGGCTCGGGCCGCGCGCTGGGGGATAAAGAAAGGCGTACGCAACTCACACGCATACTGCATGGACACAGGAGAGGAAACGCGCAATGGCCGTCAAAGTGATCACTGACAGCACCTCTTACCTCCCCACCGCGATCCGCGAGGAGCTCGATCTTGGCGTCGCCCATGTGCGTTGCCTGCTCGACGGTGTCGAGTATCCCGACGACGCCGAGGACTGCGAGGCGTTCTTCAGCGCCTTGGAGGCCTCCTCCGCCATGCCGACCACCTCGCAGCCGACTGCCGGCGAGATCGCTGCGCTCATGGAGGAGCGCGTCGTGGCGGGGCATGAGGTTGTCGGTGTCTTCATCTCGGCGAAGCTGAGCGGCACGATCGAGTCGGCGCGTCTGGCGCGCACGATGGTCCTCGAGCGCCATCCCGGGGCGGTGATCGAGATCGTGGACAGCGAAAGCAACTCCACCGAGCTCGGGTTTGCGGTTCTCACCGCTGCGCGAGCCGCAGCCGCCGGCGAGAGCGTTGCCGAAACGGTCGCGACCACACGCACGACGATCGAGCGCTCGCGCCTGCTGTTCGTACCGAGCACGCTCGAGTACCTGCGTCGTGGCGGCCGGATCGGGACGGCCATGGCGTTGGTGGGAAGCATCCTGCGCATCCGGCCGATTCTCACGGCCGCCGACGGAACGACCACGGTCTTCGCGCGGGTCCGCACGATGGAGCGCGCGCTTGCGACGATGGTCGGTACGCTCAGCGCGGATATCGCCGCGAAGGGCGGTCTCGCTCAGGTCTCGGCGCTCCACATCCACGCACCCTCGGCGGCGCGCGCGCTTGCCGAGCGCGTCGCCGCAGTGGCGGGCGTCGAGGTCCCGGTCGTGCCGGTCGGTCCCGCCATCGGCGCGCACGTCGGCCCCGGCGCGGTCGGCATCGCGTACTGCACGAACGACCCGATGCTGAAGTCGCGGACCCGCGCATGACGGCGCACGCTGGACGGACGGCCCGGGGAAGCCGACTATGGGACGCGTGTCTCAGGCAGCCGGAGGGAGCCGCATCGTGGGCGTGAAGGTGATCGCTGACAGCACGTCGTACATTCCGAGGCCGCTTCGAGCGTCGCTCGATATCGGTGTGGCGACCCTCTCGTCGCTACTCGATGGCGTGACGTATCTGGACGACGCCGAGGACTACTCCGCATTCTATGATGCGCTCGCCAAATCGGGCGCGTTCCCGACCACGTCACAGCCGGCCGTCCAGGACATGGTCGATCTCATGGAGGAGCGCGTCGCCGCCGGCCACGAGGTCGTGGGGGTCTTCATCTCGGAGCTGATGAGCGGCACGTACTCCACCGCCCTCCTCGCCCGGGACATGGTCATCGAGAAGCATCCCGATGCGGTGATCGAGGTCGTCGACGGCCGAAGCAACTGCATGGAGCTCGGCTACGCCGTGCTGGCTGCGGCGCAGAAGGCCGCCGGGGGCGGCACCGCCGATGAGTGTGTGGCGGCGGCCAAGGAGATGACGCTCCACACCCGCTTCCTGTTCACGCCGCTGACGCTCGAGTACCTTCGCCGTGGCGGCCGCATCGGCAACGCGCAGTCACTGCTGGCGACGCTCCTGCAGATCAAGCCGGTGCTCACGGTGGTCGACGGCGTGACCGACACCTTCGCGAAGATACGGACGTTGCAGAAGGCGCACGATCTCATCGTGGACACGTTCGCCGCCGACATCCGCGACAAGGGCGGGCTGGGCGAGGCGTTCGTCCACCACATCCACGATGAAGCGGCCGGGAAGACGTTCCGGGACCGTATCGCGGAGGTGGCAGGCCGCGAGATCGAGCTGCTCGACATCGGTCCGGCCATCGGCTCGCACGTCGGACCGGGAACGGTCGCGGTCGTCTACTCTACGAACGGCTTGATGCATAAGGCGGGCTAGCCCCGCTCCGCACAATCTAAGGAGCTCACCTGTGACGGGCAAGCCCGTACTCATCATCGATTCATGCTCGGACTTGCCGGCTGCCGTCGTCGAGGACCTCGGAGTCGAGGTCCTGAACTTCCCCTACACCCTCTCGGGCCGGGAGCACCTCGACGACTTCGGACGCGCCCAGTCGCATGCCGACTTCTACGCGGCGATGCGCGCGGGCGACCATCCCACCACCGCGCAGATTCCGCGGCAGGTGTTTCTCGACACCTTCAGAACGCACGCGGCTGCGGGGGAGCCCGTCTTGTACCTCGGCTTCTCCTCGGCGTTGTCGGGCACGTTCGACGTGGCGTGGCTCGCGCGCCAGGACGTGCTTGCCGAGTACCCCGACGCTGAGATCCGCCTGATCGACACGAGGGCGGCGGCGGTGGCCGAGGGGCTGGTGGTCTATGAGGCCGCTCAGCGTTGGCGCGACGGGATGCCGCTTGCGGACATCGAGGCGTGGGTGCTTGCCGAGCGGCCCCGGCTCAACGGCTGGTTCATCGTTGACGACCTCGAGACCCTGCGTCGCGGTGGTCGTCTGCCCGGTGCGGTCGCGGCAGCGGGCTCGCTGCTCGACGTCAAACCGCTCCTGCGCGTCACCGATGACGGTCGGCTCGAGGTGAAGAAGTCGATCCGCGGTCGCCAGAAGTCCATGCGCACGCTCGCCGATCTAGTGGCAGACCGCGCCGCGGACCCCGCCGGGCAGACCATCGCCGTCGCTCACGGTGACTGCGCCGAGGACGCGGCGCGTCTGCGTGACATGATCACCGAACGGGTCGTGGTCAAAGACATCCTGACCATGGAGGTCGGCGCGGTCATCGGCACGCACACCGGCCCCGGCATGCTCGCCGTGGTCTTCTGGGGGGAGGCGTAAGCAGCAGTGGTTCGTCGGTCGTGGGCGATCGCCGAGCGGCTTTCCTTGCCGTGGCTGCTCGCGGGGCTGCTCTCACGCGGCGCCGGTACGGCGCACGGACTCATCGAGGAGACGATCTCCTTCGGCGATGATCCGGCCCAGCACGTCCTCGTGATCCGCTCCGAGCACCTCTCGGCCGCTCGGCCGCTTGTGTACTTCATCCACGGCGGCAGCTGGAAGTATGGCGACCCCGAGTTGTTCCGCGCCGTGGGGCGGTTCTTCGCGCATTACGGCTACACCACTGCGCTCGGCGGCTACCGGCTCGTGCCGCGTCACCTGTTTCCGGCACAGCGCGACGATGTGTTCGCGGGCATCTCGGCGGTGATGCAGGAGGGGTGGTTCGCCGACGCGTGCGACGGCTCGGTGCTGCTTGCCGGGCAGTCGGCCGGCGGGCACCTCGCCGCTCTCGCGGCCTTCGACGAGGACTCGCGCGCCGACGCCGGACTCGGCGACCTCGACATCGCCGGCGTACTCGCCGTGAGCGGCGTGCTGGATTTCAGCGTGCTGTGTCCCGCAGGCTCCCGGTGCCAGCTCGTCGAGAACCTCATGGGTGGTCGGGAGGGGTGGGAGCACGCGGACCCGGCCTTCTACGTGCATGGCTCTCCGCGGGTCCCCGTGCTGTGTCTTCACGGCTCCCGCGACCCGCTCGTTCCGGTCGAGGTCGCCGCGTCGTTCGTCCTGCGCGCGAACGGGTCCGAGGGCGACCACGCGGTCTTCATGGCGGACCCGGACGCGCATCACTCGGACATGACGCGACTGTTCTTCGGCACGTCCCCGCTCACCGGGGCCATGCTCGACTGGATGGGCGACCTGTAGCCCCGGTGCTACTGCTTCGTGAGGCCGTGTCTCATGCAGAATGCATCGAGCACCTGACTGAGCGACATCCCGGTGCCCCGCTCTTCGATGTGGTACTTGGCGCGCACGGCCGGTATGCCGAGGTCGAGCAGGCGCGAGAGGTCCACCGGCGTGGCCACGAGGACCACGTCTGCGCCGGACGCCTGCACGGTGGCCTGGAGGTCGGCGAGCTGCTCCTCCGAGTAGCCCATCGCGGGAAGCACCTCGGTGAGATGCGGGAACTTGTCGAACGTGGCCTTGATGCTTCCGACCGCGAACGGCCGCGGATCGATGAGCTCGGCCGCCCCCGCGCGCTTGGCCGCGATGGCGCCGGCGCCGTAAGGCATGCCGCCGTGCGTCACGGTGGGGCCGTCCTCGATCACGAGCACGCGCTTGCCCGCGAGCGCCGTGTCATCCACGTCGATCGCCGAGTTCGTCTCAATCACGATCGCGGTCGGATTGTATTCCCGTGCGGCGGCGCGAACCGCCTCGACCTTCTCCGGCTCGGCACTATCCACCTTGTTCACCACGAGCACGCTCGCACGCAGGAAGTTCGCCTCGCCGGGATGGTAGAGACGCTCGTGGCCCGCGCGATGCGGGTCGAGCGCGACGATCTCGAGGTCGCTCTTGTAGAACGGCAAGTCGTTGTTGCCGCCGTCCCACACGATCACGTCGGCCTCCTTCTCGGCCTCGCGCAGGATCTTCTCGTAGTCCACGCCGGCCATGACCACGGCGCCCTCTTCGATGAGCGGCTCGTACTCCTCGCGCTCCTCGATGGTGGTGCCGAGGCGATCGAGGTCCTCGAGCGAGGCGTAGCGCTCCACGGTCATCGCCTCAAGGTCGCGGTAGGGCATGGGGTGGCGGATGTCCACGGCCTTGATGCCACGCTCGCGGAAGAGCTTGAACAGGTGGCGGCTGATGCCGCTCTTGCCCACGCCGGTACGTACAGCGCACACGGACACGACGGGTTTCACTGACGGGATCATCGTGGACTCGGCGCCCAGGAGGGTGAAGTCCGCGCCGGCGGCGATGACGGCCTCGGCGTGGTGCATCACGTAATCGTGACTCACGTCGCTGTAGGCGAAGACGACCTCGTCGATCTTCTCTTCGGCTATCAGGTCGAGCAGACGGCTCTCGGGGAGGATGCGGATGCCCTCGGGGTACCGGGGCCCGGCGAGCGCGGGCGGGAAGGTACGTGAATCGATGCCGGGGATCTGCGTTGCGGTGAACGCCACCACGCGCACCTGATCGTCATCCCGGTAGCGCGTCAGGAAGTCGTGGAAGTCGCGCCCTGCCGCACCCATGATGACGATCCGTCGCTCGGCCATTTCGGCTCCAATCCTCTATACGGAATAACCCTCTCATTATGCACTCTTCCCCGGACGGGGCATTCCCGACACGGTTCTGATGAGCGTAGCGCATCGCGAGCCGCCGCGACGGCGTCTTTGCGTATCCAATGCCTATGAATACCGCGATTCAGTCCCCGGGATACCCCTGCCGGTACCTTAACGGTGCACACACCCTCCGCACACAGTTCCTCCACACCTGCAGGGCAGTATCGGTCATGTCAGAAGCGTCACTCCATACCTTCAAAGGAGGTACGAACGTGAACAAGCGGAAAGCACTTGCACTTGTCAGCGCTGGCCTTGTTGCCGGACTGGTGTTCGGAAGCGTCGGTGCGGCGTATGCCGCGACCGGTACCGCTGGAACGCCTCTCGGAGCCGGGGCCCGCATGGGTCAGGCCATCCGCGACGCAGGCGCTCGCATGATCGACATCGTTGCCGATCTCACCGGGCTGTCGGTCGAAGACGTACAGGCGCAGCGCGCCGAAGGCAACTCGATCTCCGACATCGCCGAGGCCAACGGGGTCTCGAGCGACGCGGTCGTCGATGAGGCGCTCGCCGCTCGCAAGGCGATCCTTGACGCCAAGGTCGCCGATGGCTCGATCACTCAGGAGCAGGCCGATCTCGCCTACGAGCAGATGACCGAGCGCGTGACCGAGCGCGTGGCCACCGATGAAGTCGGTCGCCCGAGCTGGGCTGCGGGTGGCACCAAGGGCGGTCGTGGCGGAGCCGGCGGACAGGGTGTCTGCGACGGTTCCTGCATCGTCACGGAGTAGGGCAGCAGGGCCCACACGGGCCATTCATACCACAAGGCGGGCGGTCCCTCGGGGCCGCCCGCCGTCGTTGCGGCGTGCATCGACCGCACGCGGCGCACTTCGCAAGTATCGTTCAGCTGTGTTAGCGTGCGGCAAGAAATCTTTCGGCCGACGCTGAAGTCCGGTGAGCGGTGCGCCGATACTCACTGCAAGGAGGTGTCATCCTTGGGCAGCCTGTACACAGCACTCCAGGAGATCGACCGCGTCATCGAGGAACGCGGTCTCGATCCCTTCGCGACCAAAGGGACGATCGGCATGAAGGCCGGCCTCTTCCTTGTGACCATCAAGCCTGACACGCCCGACGACCCGGCGCGATTGGAGGCCCTTAAGAGGGCCGCCACAGAAGTGCTCGGATCTTCAGTGCGCATCTAAGGAGTCACCGGCGGCAGTTCCCAGCCGCTGCGGTATGAACGGTCCGAGGGCCCCGCTACGGCGGGCCCCTCGCCATTTCACGCTGCCGGTTGTGCGTGCCGTAGCGGTCCGTGTGTGGCATGATTGCCGTAAGGGGACTACACACATTCGGAAGGTCGTGCCTGCTCATGGCAGATGAAGCACACTCGCTTGCCGTACTGATCGACTTCGAGAACCTCGCGCTCGGCATAGAACGGCCGTCGGGAACCACACCCTCCGGCCGTCGCAGCCGTGCGAAGACCACGACCACGAACGGGACCTTCGACATCAAACTCGTACTCGAGCGACTCGTCGAGAAGGGGAAGGTCATCGTCAAGCGCGCGTATGCCGACTGGGGCCGCTTCAGCTCGTACCGAGAGGTCATGCACGACTCGGGCATCCAGATGATGGAGATCCCTGAGCGTGGCAAGACCGGCAAGAACCACGCGGACATCCAGCTGTGCGTGGACGCCATGGACATGTGCTACTCCAAGGAGCACATCGACACGTTCGTGATCGTGTCGGGCGACTCGGACTTCACGCCGCTCGTCTCCAAGCTCAAGGAGAACGGCAAGAGCGTCATCGGCCTCGGCATCAAGGACTCAACGAGCGACCTGCTGGCGTCGAGCTGCGACGAGTTCATCTATTACGAGGACATCGTGCGCGGCCCGGCCACGCCCGTGGTGCACGTGGCCGACATCCCGCAGGCCAAGCAGCCGGCGATCAACCTCATGATCGAGTCGGTGCAGGCTCTCCAGCGTGAGAACAAAGACGTGATGCTGGCTTCGATGGTGAAGGACACCATGCGCCGCAAGCAGCCGCAGTTCTCCGAGTCGAGCTACGGCTATCGCTCCTTCTCCGACTTCCTGCAAGACGCTGAGCGGCTCGGCATCATCACGCTGAGGACCGATCAGCGCTCGGGTACCTGGGTCGTCTCGGGGTTCGCCGAGAAGCGATAGCGCAAAGGCGACATCATGCGCATCGCGTTCTTCACCGATACGTACCTGCCTGAGGTCAACGGCGCCGTCACGAGCATCGACTCGCACTCGCGTCTTCTTGGCGCGCGGGGTCATGAGGTCCTCATCATCTGCCCCAAGTACCGCAAGCCGATCCTGCACGTGGTTCCACACGTGACGATCAGGCGGTACCGGAGTTTCAGCTTCATCTCCAACAAGGACACGCGCCTCGCGTTTCCGGCGATGGCTTCGGTTGCGCGGGCGCTCCAGCGCTTCGAGCCGGATATCGTCCACATCCACACGCCGCTCTCCATCGGCGTGATCGGACTCGCGACGGCGCGCATGATGCGGCTGCCGATCGTCGAGACCTACCACACGTACATCCCTGACTTCATGCAGTACGTCGAGCCGCAGCGGCTGTTGCGCCTGGACGACTTGCAGGACCGCGTGCTGAACTCGCTCATCTTCGAGCGCATGTTCGACGCCGGCATGTTTCATGGCCTTGCGGCCCTTGAGGAGCAGGGCAAGCGGGCGGCGGACGAGATCGCCCGCGTGGCGCGGGCCGCGCTCGGCGAGGAGGCGCCGGAGAAGCCGGCCGACCTCACCACGCGCTTCGCGTGGCAGTTCACTCGCACGATCTACAATCGCGCTGACCTCGTCATCACGCCTTCGGCGACACTGCAGCGTGAGCTCGTTCAGCACGGTGTCACGGTACCCGTGGAGCATCTGAGCAACGGACTCGATCTTTCGATCATCCACCCCAAGACGTCGTACGCTTCCACCGGCAAGTTGCTGCATGCGGGGCGCCTCGGCCACGAAAAGAACATCGATGTGGTGGTGAGGGCGTTCGCGTTGATGCTCGAAGAGCACCCCGGTTACACGCTCGACATCCTCGGCGATGGCCCCGCCCGCGAGAGTCTCGTCCGACTCGCCGAGCGCCTCGGTATCTCGGAGCGGGTGCACATGGGCGGGTTCATGGACCGCCACGCGCTCGGCAAGGCGTACGCCGACTACGATGCGTTCGTCACGGCGAGCACCATCGAGACGCAGGGCATCGTGTTGCTCGAGGCGATGGCGGCCGGTCTGCCGATCGCCGGCGTGAAAGCGCTTGCTATCCCCGAACTCGTGATCGACGGCCGCGACGGGCTTCTGGTCGAACCGGGGGACGAGCGCTCGCTCGCCGCCGTACTGCGTACCCTCGTCTCCGATGAGACGCTGCGTGCGCGGCTGGGTGCGGCCGGGCAGATGGACGTGAAGCCGCACGCGCTCGAGTCGGTGGTCACCCGGCTCGAGGAGCTCTACGAGCAGGTGCTGGCCTAGGCGATGCTGATCGCCGAGACGGGGCAGAGTTCGACGCACCCCTCGACATCGGGGTACGTCTCGGCGGGTGGGTCTTCGTCGATCACGTAGGCGAGGCCGTCCTCGCCCATGCGAAAGACCTCGGGGCAGGTCTGCTCGCACAGACCGCACCCGATACACAGGTCGCGGTCGACCACTGCTTTCATCGCACACCTCCTCCAGGCGAGACGCATCCACGATATGTTTGCCCCAACCGCGCGCTACGTCACGACGGGGGAGTAGACTGACCCCAGACCCGCCTGACCGAGGAGGACCGCATGTCCGATAACTGGAGTCAGAATCCGCCGCCCCCGGCCCCACCGTCAGCACCGCCGCCCCAGCCGGCACCTCCAGCGTATGCGCCTCCGCAGGCGCCGGCGCCCGGCCAGTACCTGCCGGCACCGCAGGCCTACGCGCCGCAGTACGTCCAGCCGCAGAGCCGCGGCGGCGAGGGCCAGGCGATCGCCGCTCTCGTCATCGGCATCGTCGGTGTCCTCGCGTGGTGTCTGCCGATCCTCGGCGTGCCGCTGGCGATCATCGGCATCGTGCTTGGCGTCATGGGCATGAAGTCATCGAAGCGCACGCTCGCCATCATCGGTCTCGTGCTGTGCGTGCTCTCGCTCCTGGCCGGCATCGTGAACGGCGTGCTCGGTGCGGTTCTGGCCGTATCGGATCCGACCTTCCTCGAGAGCCTCTAGAGCACAAGCTCGAGCTGCGCGACGTCCAGCCAGCGGCCGAACTTGAAGCCGACTGCGTGGAGCGTGCCCGCGTCCTCGAAACCGAGATTGCGGGTCAGCCGTAGGCTGGCCTCGTTCTCGGTGCAGATGCGCGCGACGATCACGTGCAGGCCGATTTCGCGCGCGCTTGCGAGCAGCTGCTGGCCGAGAGCCGCGCCGATGCCGCGCCGGTGCCACGAACGCTCGATGTAGATGGAGATCTCCACGGTGGCGTCGTAGGCGGGCCGCTCCGAGTACGGTGAGAGCGATCCCCAGCCCGCGATCTGCCCCTCGGCCTCGGCGACGAACACGGGGTGCCGCGGGCCGTGGTTCACGAACCACGTCATGCGCTCGTCGAGCGTCTTGGACTCGAGATCGAAGCTCGCGGTGGTGTCGGTGACCGCCTGGTTGTAGATGGCGGTGATCGCCGGGACGTCATCGGCCGTGGCCGGACGGATGTGCATGCGGGGTCCCTTTCCGTGGCTGCGGCGTGCGCGTACAGGGTACGCCGAGCGGCCCCGCGTGTGCCAGCGAAACGTGCGCGGATTCACATGGACGCGTGCGAAGACGTGCCGTACACTGTTGGTTCCGTTTGCGGCACCTATGGCAGCTGTCGCGAGTACGTTCCCATACGAGGAGTGTGCGCCTGCATTGCCGCACACGAGGAGGACCGGTCGTGGAGACTCAACTCGCGAAGAACTTCCCGCTCGAAAGCAAGCTCGGCGTGACGCGCGTCATGATCGACGACACCACGCTGCGCGACGGTGAGCAGACGGCAGGCGTGGTCTTCGCCAACAAGGAGAAGATCCGCATCGCCCGGCTCCTCGACGAGATCGGCGTCGACCAGATCGAGGCGGGCATCCCCGCGATGGGCGGCGATGAGCGCGACGTGATCGAGGAGATCGCGCACCTCGGCCTGAAGGCGTCGGTGCTCGGCTGGAACCGTGCGAACACGGTGGACATCAAGACCTCGCTCGACTGTGGCGTGGACGCCATCGCGATCTCGCTCGCCACCTCGGACATCCACATCCAGACGAAGCTTATGAAGGACCGCGACTGGGTGCTCAGCACCATCCGAGAGAGCGTTGCGTTCGCCAAGGCCGAGAGGCCGGACGTGTACATCTCGGTGAACGCCGAGGACGCCTCACGCACCGAGATCGGCTTCCTCATCGAGTACGCCAAGGCCGCCAAGGCCGAAGGCGCTGACCGCATCCGCTTCTGCGACACGATCGGCCTCATGGAGCCGTTCCGTACCTACGAGGTCGTGAAGGCGCTCCGTGAGGAGAGCGGCCTTGAGGTGGAGATGCACACGCACAACGACTTCGGCATGGCGGTGGCCAACGCCATCGCGGGCATCCATGCCGGCGCCACGTGGGTGAACGTGACCGTCGGTGGCCTCGGCGAGCGCGCCGGCAACGCAGCGCTCGAAGAGGTCGTGATGGCACTCAAGTACATCGAGGGCTTTGACCTCGAGATGGACACCACCCGCTTCCGCGAGGTGGGCGAGTACGTGATGGCCGCCGCCGGCCGCCAGATCCCTGTGTGGAAGTCGGTCATCGGCACGAACATGTTTGCGCACGAGAGCGGCATCCACGCCGACGGCGTGATCAAGAACCCGAAGACCTACGAGGTCTTCGCACCAGCCGAGGTCGGCCTCGCGCGGCAGATCGTCATCGGCAAGCACTCGGGCTCGCGCTCGCTCGAGCTCAAGTTCGACGAGTACGGAATCGCCGTCACCCGCGAGGAGGCCGCCGAGCTGTTGCCACGGGTGCGAACCATGGCAATCGAGCTCAAGCGCGTGCTCTTCGACAAGGAACTCATCTACATCTACAACGACTGGAAGGCCGAGAAGAAGTGACCCAGGGCAAGACGATCGCCGAGAAGATCTTCTCGGCACACTCAGGCACCGACGCGCACGCCGGCGACATCGTCGTCGCGGACGTGGACTTTGTGATGGGGCAGGACGGCACCACGCCGCTTGCGATCCGCGCACTCGAGAACATGGGCGTGACGACGGTCTTCGACCCGGCCAAGGTGGCCGTGGTCATGGACCACTCGAGCCCGAGCCCGATCGAGGGCGTATCCGCGCTTCACACCATGATGCGCGAGTTCGGCAAGAAGACCGGGGCCAAGGTCTACGACGTGGGCTGTGGCGTGTGCCATCAGCTCATCCCCGAGAACGGGCATGTCGTGCCGGGCGATCTCATGGTGGGCTGCGACAGCCACACCTGCACCTACGGTGCGGTGAACGTCTTCTCCACGGGCGTGGGCTCCACCGACGGCGCCGCGGCGATGGCCTCGGGCAAGCTGTGGTTCAAGGTGCCCGATACGATGAAGGTCACCTATGAGGGCACGCTCCAGCCGGGCGTCTTCAGCAAGGACCTCATCCTCGCGCTCGCCGGGAAGATCGGCGTGGACGGCGCCACGTACATGGCGCTCGAGTTCCACGGGCCGGTGATCGACGGGCTCTCGGTCGATGCGCGCATGACGATTTCCAACATGGCTATCGAGGTGGGCGCCAAGGCCGGTCTCATGAAGGCCGACGATAAGACGCTCGCCTGGTACGAGGGCCGAGGGGACCGCGCTCCGCAGCCGGTCGATCCGGACGCCGACGCGGTCTACGCCGAGGAGATCACCCTCGACGCCTCGGCGATCGGCCCGATGGTCGCCAAGCCACACGCGGTGGGCAATGTGTCGCCGATCGAGGAGGTCGCCGGTACTAAGGTCGCGCAGGGCTACATCGGCACCTGCACGAACGGCCGGCTTGAGGACCTGAAGATCGCCGCGGACATCCTCCGCGGCCGGAAGGTGCACCCGGATGTGCGCCTCATCATCGCGGCTGCGAGCAAGCAGATCTTGCTCGACGCCATGGATGCCGGCTACATCCGCGACCTCGTTGAAGCGGGCGCCATCATGGTGACGCCGGGATGCGGCCCCTGCGTGGGCACGCACAACGGCGTGCCGAGCGACGGCGAGAACGTCATCTCCACGGCCAACCGCAACTTCAAGGGCCGCATGGGCAACTCCAATGCATTCATCTACCTCGGCAGCCCGGCTACGGTTGCCGCATCCGTCATCGAGGGCGTCATCACCGACCCCCGGA
This sequence comes from Coriobacteriia bacterium, assembly GCA_030652115.1. Lineage (NCBI taxonomy): Bacteria > Bacillati > Actinomycetota > Coriobacteriia > Coriobacteriia bacterium. Next base: position 123,761 of record JAUSBK010000011.1, read on the forward strand.
AGTACTTCACGGGAGGGGGGGCCTGAGATGGCGATCACGGCGAAGGCGTTCAAGTACGGCGACGACATCAACACCGACTACATCATCAGCGGCAAGTACAAGTTCAAGAGCAACGACATGGCCGCGATGTCCGTGCACGCCATGGAGGAGCTGGACCCGAACTACTACGAGAAGGTGAGCCCGGAAGGCGGCTTCCTCGTTGCGGGCACCAACTTCGGCATGGGCTCCAGCCGCGAGCAGGCGCCGCTCGTGCTCATCGGCTCCAACACGAAGGCGGTGCTCGCGAAGACCTTCGCGCGCATCTTCTACCGCAATGCGATCAACACCGGTCTACCGGTGGTTGAGTGCGACACCGACCTGATCGCCGACGGTGACTCCCTCGAGCTCGACCTCGAGGCGGGCGTGGTGCGCAACCTCACGCAGGGCACGGAGATTCCCTTCGCGCCGCTGCCGCCGGTGATGGCGCAGCTGCTCGCCGACGGTGGGCTCGTGGAGCACTTCAAGAAGCACGGCGGGTTCGCGGTACGGTGACCGCCGGGGGCACCGATCGCAAGCCCGAGTCTGAGATGCCTCTCTGGGACGGTCTCGAGCGGCGAGTCGCGAAGCGCCGCCACCACCGCAGGTACCGCTTCATAGATCGGCGCCACGGCTTCGACCGGCGCAAGTGGTACCCGGTGCTGGGCACGATGCGCGATCACGGCTGGATTGTCGTGTTCACGATCCTGCTGATCAACGTGCTCTCGTTCATCGACGGCTACTTCACGGCCGCCGAGCTGGGTCTGGGGATAGCCCGAGAGGGTAACCCCGTGCTTGCTGCGGCCCACCGGGAAGGTCCGATGGTCGCCATCGCGGTGAAGCTTGGCGCGATGGCGGTGGTGAGCACGGTGATCTGGCACAGCCGCCGCAGGCGCTCAATCCTCACGCTGGCGCTCGTGGCCGTCGCGCTCTTCGGCGGACTGGTCGCCTACCACGCGGGCACGCTTCGCGGACTCGGGTGGCTGTAGCGGTCTACTCCTCGAGCGGCGTCTCTACGGCCGACCGGGTTCCAACTCCGCGACGATCGTGCGGTACTTCTCGTGGACAAGCTGCGCGTCGAATTCGGCCGACTCCTCGAGCATCGCCCGCTTCTCCGCCTCGGTGAAGTAGGCGAGGCATGGCCGGAAGAAGTGCTTGTCCTCCTTGGCGATGTGCACCGGGTAGAAGTCCGAGAGCGTCTGGATGGTCGCGCGAACCGCCTCGAGTGCGCCCTCGTCGCCGGCACGGTAGGCGGCGTTCGCCTCGACGAGTTGCCCGGTGACCTGCCGCCCGAGCAGGTGGTCCGCGATCAGGCCCTGCATGTCTGCCCCGAGCGCAGGGTCGAGGTCCTTCTTGGCAAGCTCCCGGAAGAGGATGTCCTCCTCCTTGCCGTGGTGGCATCGGTCGGCGTACGTGCGGATGAAGTCCGTGGCCGTGTCGATGAAGCCGGGGTCGACGGTGCCGGTCTCGTCGATCGTTGTCAGCTGCTCGCGCATGAGCGCGATCATCCGCTCGATGAGCCGGTGCTCCCAAACGAGTGGACCGGTGGGTGTGCGCCACTGCATGTCGTTCTCCTTTCAGGCACTCCTGCGTTCGTCTATTCCCTTGCCGAGGCATGCGGCTTGTGGAGGTTCGCGCCGCACGCGTTCACTCGCGTACAATCGCAGAACACGCATCCGCATCGTCCGAGGGCGCGCCGCGTGAGCCGCCCGTCGAACCCTTGGAGGCACTCCCGCATGGCCAAGCACACCGTGACCCTCATCCCCGGCGACGGCATCGGGCCGGAGCTTACCCGCGCGATGACGCGCGTGGTCGAAGCCGCCGGTGTCGACATCGAGTGGGAGATCGCCGAAGCGGGCGCCGGTGTGATGGACAAGTACGGCACGCCGCTCCCCGAGCACGTTCTCGAGTCGATCCGTAAGAACAAGGTCGCGATCAAGGGTCCGATCACCACGCCGATCGGCACGGGCTTTCGCAGCGTGAACGTGTCGATTCGCAAGGAACTCGACCTCTACGCCTGCCTGCGGCCCGCGTTCTCGATCAAGGGCAGCGGAGCGCGCTACGACGACATCGATCTGGTGATCGTGCGCGAGAACACCGAGGACCTTTACGCCGGCATCGAGTTCGCCGAAGGCTCCGAGGGCGCGCGCAAGCTCATCGAGTTCGCGGCCGCCGAAGGCGCTGGCGTCATCCGGCCCGACTCGGGCATCTCGCTCAAGCCGATCAGCATCACGGGCACCCGCCGCATCGTGAAGTATGCGTTCGACTATGCGATCGCCAACGGCCGCACAAAGGTCACCGCGGTGCACAAGGCCAACATCCTGAAGCACTCCGACGGACTCTTCCTTCGCGTGGCGCGCGAGGTGGCCGAGGAGTACAAGGACTCGGGCATCACCTTCGAGGACTACATCGTTGACGCCACCTGCATGCAGCTCGTACTGCATCCCGAGTGGTGGGACGTGCTCGTGCTGCCGAACCTGTACGGCGACATCCTGTCGGACCTCGCGGCCGGTCTCATCGGCGGCCTCGGCATCGCACCGGGCGCCAACATCGGCACCGACTGCGCGGTCTTCGAGCCCACGCACGGTAGCGCGCCAAAGTACGCCGGCAAAGACATGGCCAACCCCACGGCCGAGATCCTGTCGGCAACGCTCATGCTCAAGCACCTCGGCGAGGCCGAGGCGGCCGACCGCATCCTTGCGGCGGTGCGTGCGGTGATCGGCGAGGGCGAGAAGGTCACGTACGACATCAAGCGTTCGGTCACGGGCAGTACCGACGGCTGCGTGGGCACGCAGGCGTACGCCGACGCGCTGATCGAGCGGCTCTAGGCCGGCACTCCGAGTGGAGGCGCCTCTGTGGGCGACCATCCCGACTATGAAGTAGAGCGCGGGTCCTACTGGCGGAGCGTCGAGAACCGCCGGAAGGCCGGCATTGCCGCAGCGATCGCGATCGCGGTCCTCGGCGTGGCCGGCACGCTCGCGCTCTCGGCCACGCGTGAACCCACGCGCGGCGGCTCGGGGGAGACGAGCAGCACGATCACGCCCGCCGAGGAGACGAGCGAGACCTCGGCTGCGGTGCCCTCGGACGACGATGACGCAGCGGACGAAACGGCCGGTGGGCCGGATGGATCGGGCGCCGAAGGCGGCGCTGGCGCAGTGACGGCTGTGCCTGCCCGAGGCGCGATCGTCGCCTACCGGCGTGCGGGCAAGCTGTGCGTCTCGGCGGAGGACGGCAGCGGGGAGCGCGCCCTGGCGGACTCGCTTGCCGGCGTCTACACGCTCTCGCCCGACGGCGGGACGATCGCGTACGTGGAGGGCGGCGGCGGGCTTTCGCTGGTGGACGTCGCGTCCGGGGCCGCCGTGACCGTGGGGCCCGCGACGCAGGACCCACCCTCGTGGGCGCCCGACTCGTCGTGGCTCGTCTACACGGCGCCAGGCCCGGTGGTGATGCTCGTGCCGCGCTCGGGACACGGCGCGATCCAGCTCTTCGCCGGCTCGATGCCGGTCGTGTCGGTCGCGGACGGCGCCGTGGTCGGGGCGGCCGAGTCGGGTGGGATCGCCGTCTGGCGGGGAGGTTCACTGTCCGTCGTGCCCGCACCGGGGACGGTGACTGGTTTGGCAACCGACGGGGCATCGGTCTGGTGCGGGTCGTTGGCCGCCGACGGCAGCGCGTCGCTGTGCACCGGAGCGATGAACGGAACGGGGAAGCGTGTCGTGGTGGCTGCACCCGAGTCGACCCGCGTTGTCACCTTCAGCGACTTGCTGCTCTCGCCGGACGGCTCGCAACTCGTTTTCGCCGAGCAGGGCGATGACGGCTACTCGCGCATGTTCGCAGTGCCCGCAGGCGGGGGCAACGCGACCGAACTGAGCGTGAGGCGCGACTGCTATCCGCTGCGCTGGACCGCCGACGGGGCCTCGGTGCTCTTCGTCGAGGGCAACGCATTCCAGGGGGAGCCGACGGCGCTCATGCGGGTCACGCCTTCGGGCGCTTCACGGCGGCTGTTGGTGGACGGCGGCGGGATGTGATCGGCCCACGGCGGACCGCTTGACGCCGTTCATTCTGGCTAATGTGACGTGCATCACGTTTCCTGGGTTGACGGTCACCGCCCTTCCGTTCATAATTCACAGATAATTGCGGGAACGATCGAAGACCGCGATGTGATGTGCGGCGATGAGCTGTCACCCACGATTTGGGCGCCTGGGTGACGGTGAGCCAGTGGCGCAACCGGCGGATCACGTTCGACTGGTTTGCTCTGTTAGGGGCAGGCGGGGAAGCAGTCGGACCGCCCGAGGAGGGCTTCTTCGAGCAGGTGGACGAAGAAGGGGTGGGGATCCATATGCGTTCGCGTGTCCTGCTACTGGCAGTGGTGACTCTCGCGCTCGTCGCGCTGAGCGCCGGCGCGGCCTTCGGGCAGATCCTGCCCGAAGCTCCGTACACCGCCCCGTTGGACTGCTACTCGTGTCACGGGTC